>JAPOYQ010000168.1 GCA_026706505.1 Gemmatimonadota bacterium | reverse complement strand
GATAGGCGCGGACTTGGTAGTTGTTGCCGATGGCACCGACGTAGATTCGCAATTTCTCCAGTTGCAGCGGCTCCTCCCAGGCAAATACCAAAATCCCCTTGGTCTTCCAAATGAAGGGCAGGGCATTGGCATCTTGGGGAACCTTGCCGTCTCCCAAAACGTCGGGGTCGCCCTCGTGGGAATTCCAGATCGTAGCCCGGGTCACGGCGTCGGGTGTGATGTTGCGGCTGGCGGCACCTAAAAAAAAGAGGAGCGCAACAATTGCTGATATGATTATTCTCATGAGGACAGCCTATTTCAAGGCGACCATTAGGATTCGACGCTCTCCGATTCGACGCCTCTGATGAAGATGGCGCGGGACGGCATGTAGTGAAAGCCTTCCTCTTTGTTGTGGCGACCTTGGCAAGCGCAGGGTTGTGAGCGGGTCTCCCTAAATATATCTTGGGCGCAAAAGGAGAAGGACTATGGAAGCAAACAAAACCATTTCGCCAGAGGTGGGAACGCAGTTGCTCTTTGAGAATGATCGGGTGCGGGTTTGGGATCTGCGGTTGGCACCGGGCGAGAGCACGGGTCTGCATCGGCACGAGCACGACTACCTATACGTAGTTATTGGCGACGGCCGGTTGCAGGCGGCCGATGCAGAGGGAAACCGCAGGGAGGCTAGTGATATGAAGGATGGGGATGTGCGGTTCAGCGAGATCGAAGGGGAGGCGGTACACGAGGCGTTTAACGTCGGCGAAAGGCCGTGGCGGAATATTATCGTCGAGTTGAAAGACTGAAGCTGACTGACTCAAGGAGAGAATATGATCCTAAGAAGGCTGTTGTTCGGCCCGGCCCCCTCGGCCGGCATTGGTTATTCACTGGGTTTACTGGTGTTGAGGGCGTCCGTCGGCGCTATGATGTTGCTCGGCCACGGCTGGGGTAAATTGACCAGTTTTGTGGAGCGTTCCTCCTCGTTTCCCGACCCCTTGGGCATTGGATCGTCGCTGAGCATGGCCTTGGCTACCGGTGCCGAAGCGTTTTGCGCCCTAGCGGTGATTTTGGGATTTGCCACCCGGTGGGCTGCCGTGCCGCTCATGGTCACCATGGCAGTGGCCGCGCTTATCATACACGGGGACGATCCGTGGGCGAAAAAGGAATTAGCTGTATTGTACTTTTTTCCCTTTGCCACGTTGTTTCTAACGGGCGGGGGACGCTATTCTCTCGACGCCTTCTTCCGGCGTGGCGCACACTAAGTCCTACAGAATATCGGGCGACTGCGGATCGATGCAGGCCCCGCTGGGCCGCGGCCCCTGTGGCCGCTGCGGCATCTGGTCGTAAGACTGGTACGCGATGTCTAAGTAAGGCGTCTCGACGCGGCGGTGCCCTTCGTAGCGCGAAATCATCGCCGCGTCGATAACGCCAGTCGTTAGCAAGGTGCGCTCGGGCGGATACGGGGCCTGACCCGTTTTGAAAAACTGCTGGATGTTGCGGCACAGATAGCCGAAATGGGCAAACGGTCCCTCGTTCTGCAAGTAAAACTCCGTGGCCTGTACCTGCCCTCCTATCCGCGCGGCATAGGCGAAGTCGCTGACATAGCCGTTGAGCATCAACGTCGCCGTGCGCAAGCCGTCGCGGTGCTCCATGAGGAAGACGGCTGGCTCTTTGGCGTGTTCCTCCATCGGCCCATCCGGCTTTTGGGCGATGGCAGCGCAAGCGGCCTCGGCCAGTTCCCCAGACCACAGCCTCTCGTCGCGGGCGCGCCACACGTCGTCCCCTTCGAGGCACTGCACCCACGCCACTCCCCGTTCGCCGCCGCTGCGTCGCTCGACCATACACTGCAACGTCTCCAAGGCGTGGTACCCGTATGCCTCGATGCCGCCGTAGCCGATGGATAGCGCTTCCTCAATGGGTGTCTCCTTGGGATGCTCCAGCCAAGGGGCGCGCCAAGTCAAAGGCAGCGACGACCCGGCCATCAGCGGGATGGCCAGTTCTTCCGCGCGGTCCCACATCCATTGGGCGTCCCTAAAGTCATACGCGAAATGCTTATCTGAAAACACGGGCACCGAGCGACCGCTCTCGGCAAAGACGCCGGCGATTTGCTCAAAGAAATAGCGGCGCGGGTACATGTGGCGGCCCCGCTCGTTCCAGGGGTAGTCGCCGTGCTCACCGATGAGCAGCACCGCATCTACATTGAGTCGGTCGGCACCAGCGTGCAGGGCGCGGCGGATGCTGGGATAGATGGGTACCCCGTACTCTTGGGCCAAGCCTACGCCAATATCGTTTTCCAGTACATGGTCGATGTACAGGGATACTAGGTCCACTTCCGGGGGCATCAGGCCCTCATCTGTGGACATGCCCTTCATAAACTTGGTGGCAATGACGTCAGCATGGGACTTGGGATGGTAGATGGTGGCGATGGCGGCGACTCTCATGGTAAAGCTCCTATAGCGAAAACGGCACTTGCTGCTGTATGCCGAAGACAGTGGACGGTGGTATTGTAATATCTTGGGTCGAGTGCTGCCATGCTGAACCGAAGAGCGCTCAGGCCGCCCAGCATCCCTCTGTATAAGGCTCGCGGAGAAAGAGTTTTTTGCGTTGGGGACTGGCGCGCTCAATCCACTCTGGCGGAATCTCCTGCGTATAGCGATGCGGCGGCCCGGCTTCTTTGAAGATGTCGATGTTGAAGATGCGATAGGGCTGGGGAGAGTCCGCGGGTTTGGCTTCGACGGCGTGGAAAATCCGGGCGTTGATATAGACTAGGCTGCCCGGAGGGACTGCAAGCCGAACCTCTTTTAGCTCGCGCCCAGCCTCTGCGTCGTATGCTCCGACCAGCATGCGCTCAGGCGTGGCCTCTGCGGTCGGAGCGACGAGGTGGCTGCCGGGAATGACCTTGAGGTTGCGGTCGCCGAGTGTGAAGCCATTGGGATAGTAGAGAATTTGGACGTAGTACTTGTCGCGTTCGGCGAGGTTGACGGGGTTTTCGTGCTTCCAGTGGTGGTGGTCTTGGTGAAAGGGAATGGGGCCTATGCCGCGCGGGGCGAGGTTGAGGGCGGAGTGGCAGAAGTGGTAGTTGGGGCCGATGGTGGCTTGCAGCAGCGCGATGACAAAGGGATCGTCGATGAGGTGGTCGCCGCACGGGCCGCGGTCGTTCCAAGGGCGAACGAAATAGGACTGGGGCGCGGCGGATTTGTCGTCCAAGGCGTCGAGGTAGCCGCGCACCGAGTCGAGGCCGAGGATTTCATTGGTCAGGCTGCGCCGCGCCTCGTCTTTGAGTACGTCTGGATAGAAGATGTAGCCGTCTTGGTGGAAGGAATCCAAGTCGGCTGCGGAGGGCGCTTGGCGGCGAAATAGTGAGTTCATGGCGATTCCTTTGAGGGCGTCGGTGGGTTCTCCGCTTGCCCAAACAAGGGCAGCACGAAGACGGCTCGCCAGCCTAGCTGGTTTAGACGCAAGTAATAAGAGGCCGTCAGTACTCCCCACAATGCATACGCGAGCGAAGTAGATAAGGCGGCACCGCGCAGCCCGAGCTTGGGGATCAACCATAGATTCAGGGCCACGTTGGCGGCCAGAGCAATACCCGGTGCCCAGAGGGTCATGGAGGGGTAGCCTTCGCCCATTAGCTTGGCGTTGAAC
>JAPOYQ010000365.1:285-3640 GCA_026706505.1 Gemmatimonadota bacterium | reverse complement strand
CTTGAGCAGGCTGGTAAACCTCATCCCGGTCAGCTCAACGACCCTAAACCCCTCGGCATGCCCGCCGAAGTTGCGAGCCGGAAAGGGCATCAACCAGATTTCGACCCCGCGAAAGCCGGTCATAAAGCGAATGGCCTCATCGACATAGGGAAGCGAAATGTTTCGGCCAATCAAGCCGTCGAGCCGGGCACTGACAAAGGACATGAGCGGCGCATAGACAAAGGCCATGAGCACGAAAATCACCAACAGACCGGTGCTGACCAAGGTGGGGAATAAGGTCTTGGCCAACACGATCGGATAGATCGCCGCTACGCAAAACAGCGAAGCGCAGAGCCACATATTGAAGTCGCCGCGGCCGAGGTGCTTTAAGCAGTACCCCCGCACTTCGGCCGAACGGTGGCAGTCCGAGTGCTTGCACATCCCCGGCTGACCGGCCTGCTGGAGTCGGAGCTTCTCCCGCAATTCGGCTTGCTTTACGCGGCCAGCAGAAAAAAGCTGGTGAAAGCTGGCGATGGTGACCGCAATGGTGATGCCAATGGAAAAGGCGCGCCAAAAGTCAATGCCAGTGACAATGGAGGTCTCGATGAGGCCCATGCCGATTTCCCAGCGCGGCAGATAGCCCCATGCGTAGAGCAAGGGACTGACGGCCGTGTGCAGCATCACCCCGGCAAAGGAGCCAATCACCGCCCAGAAGGGCATGAACAACCCAACAAGTACCCCCCCCAAATTCGGGACGATTCCCAGCGGCGCGGCCTCAATGATATTGCCGAAATAGGGCGTCAAATCCCAGAAGGGAATCGGCAAGATCGTCACTTTGGAGCCCCAGAGTTCGGTGACCACCGGCACCCCTACGTAGATAGCACCGAATGACGCACCAATGGCCGCGCCAATGCTGAACACCGGCCACTTCCACGTCTCCCGCTCGGCCCCGGAATCCTCGGCCAGCGCCATGGCGCTCAACGCCGACATCGGCGCGGTAGGAAAGGGCAATTGCTCGCGGTCGGAAGTCAGCCGGAAGAGCATGTAGCCGGACGTAAACCAAGCGATGCGGCCCATGATCGTCCCGACCACCAACAGCAGGATCGGGACCAGCCAGTCGCGGTGAATAAAGGTGCGCTCGGCAATGGCCTCTGAATCGGGCGGTGGTGCCCACCACCACGGCAGCGCGATGGCAAATTGCTCGGCATAATCCGAGCGCACAAAGTACTGACGCCACAGCAAGTCGAGGAACGCGCCTTCCTCGCGGGAGACCAAGGCCGAGGCCACGTACACCAGCAGGTAGATCTCTTGCCGCCGGAGCGAAGTAAACGAGCGCTTGGAGATCTCTAAAAAGAGGATGACCGTCACCCATTGCGCCGCCACGCCGATATCGATGCCCGCGTACAGCCCGAGAAACATCTCGCCCGGGGTCATAATCAGCGAGATGAAGAGCACGCCGATAATGGTGCGGATCGTAAAGCCCTCTTCAAAGCGGTCGGGTGCTTGGAGCAGGTCGCGGTATTCGTCCAACTCGGCCCATTGGCGCTTGATTTTTTGTTCGCGATTGAACAGGCGCTGAAAAGACGCCGAGACGCGCTGAAAAGACGCTTCCATCATTCCACTTGCTCAACTTCTGCGGCCGCAGCCAACATCTGCTCGGCGACTTGGCGATGGTGGGCTTTGGATTCTGCGGCGAGGGTGTGCCAGAGTAGGAACTCTTTCCGCAACCCATTGATAAAGCGGTGATTGACCCGCTGCCAGAAGGTGTCCTGACCGCTGATCCGCTGAATGTAAATCTCCACTGTATATACGGATTTGACTTCGGTGGGCAAAAATTCGAGCTGCATGAACTGACTCACCCCCATGTCGAACGGCGCCAGCCAGAGCAGAAGCTGCACTGCGTACTCCGGCCCGCGCTCGCCAGCTTCCTCAACCAGCTGGACCTTCTCGGCGTAAAAGTCGCCGATCGACTCCTCGCTATAGGCACTAAAGTACGCGGCCAAAAAGCCGCACAAGCCCTGCACTTCCCCCCTGCTGACCATGAAGGGAAACTCCATCTCCCAGCGGTCGCCACTCGGAGAAGGCGGCGTCCAGCGACGGACCGTATCGGGCACGGCTGTGCGGGCTGCCACTCTAGCCGGATAGATAGTCGAAAGCAGGACCACGGCCATCACGATCAGTGCCGAGACAATCGCCGCCATCGACGAGTAATTGAGGCTTATTCCCTGCAGCAGGTCCAGCGCGATGAGTAGTTTGCCCAAACTCTGGCCGAGAATATAGCCTATGGTAACGCCAATAATCGCATAGACACATGCTTCAGCTACAAAGAGCAATGCGATATGCAGCGGAGCCAATCCCACCGACGAGTAAATGCCGATCTCGCGGAAGCGTTCATAGACAGCCCCCATCATCGCATTGAGCACAATCAACGCCGCGATAAACATCGGTATCACCAAGGCCCCCAAACCCTCGACATCGGTCAACCCAATCGAGGTGTAGGAAAACACCTTAATGGCGGCTTCACCCGGCTCTTGTAGGCCGGCAAAGAGCGTAATGGCCAGCCGCAGGAGAAAATCCTCGACCATTTCCTGCCCGCGCTCCCCATCCTCCATCCGCACCGCTACTGAACGCAACATCCCCCCCGCCTCCCGCAGCGTTCCATAGGGCAAGACCAGCACGTTATCGGATTCTAGATGGATGAAGGGACGAATATCGAGCGCGGATTCATCCACGGCGATGCTCATCTTGTCCTCGGCCACCGGCCCGAGTGCTTGGGCACTCGACATCTGGAAATCCGCTGGCGTCAGCGGCTCGTCGTCGAGGTCGCGAATATCCTCAAACAGATCGGGATCGAACACGCCCTGCACCACCAAGTTCCGACCAAACACCCGCACCGTCGCCGTGCCCAGTTCCGCTAGCCCGATGCCCAGCGCCTCGGCCATGCCCTCGGCCATCAGGCAGGACGCCTCGTCCTCGCGCGCGAAGAAGCTCCCGCCCACTAGCGCCTGATCGATGCCGGTGACGCGCACTTCCTCCGGCATCAGCCCCAGTATCCCCGTCGCCCGCACCACCGAAGTATCCCCGAAGACCTCGATGTACTTTTTCTGCTCGTCGTCAAAGGCGACATACCAATTCCTCGGCACGACCACTCCTTCGGTGGCGAAATGGGAGCGGGCGTAGTCGAGCGTCGGGCGGTTGAGCACATTCCAATTGCGGTCGCGGATCAGCACTCCTTCGTAGGTGCCTTCGTGGTCCATCGCAAAGGCCATATAGCGGATCTGGGTATTGAACGAGGTGAAGGAGAGCACCGTAAAGGTAAGCAGTACCAAGGTCAGCAAGGTCAATCCGGTGCGCAGCTTGCGCCGACGCATGTTGG
>JAPOYQ010000365.1:0-275 GCA_026706505.1 Gemmatimonadota bacterium | reverse complement strand
CGAGCATAAAGGCCGCGTAGCTGGCACTGGCGCGGCTGATATCGGTCTCGTGGACGTGGGCTTCCTTCGCTTGGTAGGCCTTCATATAGCGGTTAAAGCGGGCGCTAATCATCGATAGTACAAACGCCGCCATCGCCATGATCGCAAAGGCCAGCAAGATCACCAGTGGTTCGGCGATGGCAAAGGCCGGGTGAACCTGGGAAATGGCGAACCAGATCAAAACCAACACTCCCCCAAACCCCGCTAGCGGCCAGCGAATATCAGCTGCCGCAAAC
>JAPOYQ010000291.1 GCA_026706505.1 Gemmatimonadota bacterium | reverse complement strand
GCCCGGCGGTTTTCAAGACCGCTGCCTTACCAATTAGGTCTAACCCTCCTTGTCTCAGTAAGGAAAAAAATATACGTGAGGCACTATTTTAGGTCAACCCGAGGTCTGCTCATCGGCCGCGCCGTTTTCCCAGCCGTTCTCTTCCTCGCTGATGGGCAGCGGGGCCATGTCGATAACTCGGTCGTCCTCATCCAGATTAATCAGCCTGACTCCTTGGGTATTGCGCCCAATAGTGGATATCCCTTGTACGGATATGCGGATCATAATACCGTTCTGGGTTACCACCATGACCTCCTCTTCGGATTCGATCTCCCTACAGGCCACTACAGGGCCGTTACGTGGGGTGGTCTTAATGTCGATGACGCCCTGACCGGCGCGGCGCTTGCTGGGGTACTCATTCTGACTAGTGCGCTTGCCATAGCCATTTTCGCAGATGGTCAGCAAGGTGCTGCTTTCGCGCACTACGACCATGTCCACGACCTCGTCCCCTTGGCGCAACCTAATGCCCTTAACGCCAGTAGAAACCCGACCCATAGAGCGGATTTCGCTTTCGCAGAAGCGCATGGCTTGGCCGTTGCGCGTCAATAGGGCAATATCCTGTTGTCCATCCGTGATGGCCGCCCCAATCAGGCCGTCGTCGTCTTGGATCTTCAGGGCGATGATCCCGTCGCGGCGGATGTTCTGGTAGGCCGAGAGCTTGGTCTTCTTGACAATGCCGTTGCGCGTAGCCGTGAACAAGTACCGATCATCGGAGAACTCTCGGACGGGTACGATGGCGCATATCTGGTCGTCTTGGTCGAGTGGCAACAGATTGGCTATCGACCGCCCCTGAGCCGTGCGGTCGCCTTCGGGTATGCGAAAGACCTTGAGCCAATAACATTTGCCCTTAGCAGTCAAAAACATGATATAGGAATGAGTCGAAGCCACGAAGAGGTGTTCGACAAAGTCCTCTTCTTTGGTCTTCATACCCGTCACCCCGCGCCCGCCGCGATTCTGTACTCGATAAACCCTAGGGGGTAGGCGCTTGATATAGCCACTGCGCGAGATGGTGACGACCATGTCCTCTTCGGCAATCAAGTCCTCAATGTCGAATTCCTCGGCTGCATAGACGATCTCGGTGCGGCGCTCGTCGCCGAAGCGCTCGGCCATCTCATCAATCTCGTCCTTGATGATCTGCATCTGCCGCTCGCGGCTGGCGAGGATAGCTCTCTGGTCCTCAATCGTCGTCCTCAATTCCTTGTATTCGTCCTCAATTTTGTCGCGCTCCAAGCCCGTCAAGCGCTGCAACGGCATGCTCAGGATGGCTTGGATTTGCCGCTCGCTCAACTCGAATTGCTCGTCGGCATCTTTTATGAAACTCCTGGAAGGTGCCCGAGTTTTCGGCGTCGGGCGAATACGAGCTAGCCGCTCTTGGGCATCGGCCGGACTCGACGAGCGGCGGATGGTCTCAATCACCAGATCAATGTGATCCAAGGCGAAGCGCAGCCCCTCTAGGATGTGCGCCCGAGCTTCGGCTCGCTCCAAATCGTATTGCGTGCGGCGCAAGATCACGTCATGGCGGTGATCGATATAGTGCTGCAGCATCTGCTTGAGATTGAGCGTCTCAGGACGGCCATTGACAATGGCCAGCATCATGACCCCGTAAGTGGTCTGCAACATGCTATGGCTATAGAGCTGGTTGAGCACGACTTCGGCTTGGGCTTCTCTCTTGCACTCAAATACGATGCGCAGCCCCTTGCGGCCCGATTCGTCTCGAATATTGGCAAGCCCGTCGATGGTTTTGTCGCGCACCAGATCGGCGATTTTCTCTAATAGGCTAGCCTTGTTTACTAAGAAGGGGATTTCGGTGACGACGATGTTTTCGCGGCCGTTCTTGAGGGTCTCAATATCCGCCCGAGCTCTGATGTAGATAAGCCCCCTGCCCGTTGCGTAGGCCTGCTGTACTCCGCTCATGCCGTAGATGATTCCGCCGGTGGGAAAATCTGGGGCTTTGACGTGATCAAGCAGCTCGGCAATGGAAATTTCGGGATGGTCGATCAGCGCCTTGAGGCCACTGGCGACTTCCCGCAGGTTGTGCGGCGGGATCTTGGTGGCCATGCCGACGGCAATGCCCATGGAGCCGTTGCATATCAGATTGGGGAACCTAGACGGCAACACCAAAGGCTCTTGCTGAGTCTCGTCGTAGTTGCTGGCGAATTCGACCGTGTTCTTGTCGAGATCCGCTAGCAGTTCCATCGCCGGCCAACTCAGCCTCGCCTCCGTATAGCGCATGGCCGCCGGAGGGTAGCCGTCAATTGAACCGAAGTTGCCCTGGCCTTGGACCAACGGATAACGCAAGCGAAAGCCTTGCGCCATGTGCACTAGCGTCGGATAGACAATGTCTTCGCCGTGCGGGTGGTAGTTGCCAGAGGTGTCGCCGGCAATTTTGGCGCATTTGCGGTAGCCGCGGTTGGGAAAAAGGTTTAGGTCGTTCATCGCTACCAAAATGCGGCGCTGAGACGGCTTGAGACCGTCGCGGACATCGGGTAGGGCACGCGACCGTATGAAGCTCATGGAATAGTCGAGGAAGGAGGTTTTGAGTTCCTCCTCAATCTTGACCCGCAGGACCCGGCTTTCTTGCTGTTCGAGCATTAATTAAATCCTAGCTTTTTAGTCTAATAGAACGCGTCCAGATTCTTTACATCTAGCGCGTACTTCTCGATAAATTCGCGGCGCGGCTCCACCTGCTCGCCCATGAGTAGGGTAAAAAGGTGATCCGCCTCAACGGCATAGTCGATGGCCACCTGCAACAGCGTGCGCCGCTCTGGATCCATCGTCGTCTCCCATAGCTGTTCGGGGTTCATTTCGCCCAACCCTTTGTAGCGCTGAATAACTATGCCTCGACCATCGCCATTGCCGCCGAATGCGGCGATGTGTTGGTCGCGCTCGGCCTGATCGAAGGCGTATAGCTCTTGCTTGCCCTTCTTTACCTGAAAGAGGGGCGGCTGGGCCAAGTAGAGTTTGCCTCTCTCAATCAGGTCGCGCATATAGCGGAAGAAAAAGGTCATGATTAGCGTGCGGATGTGACTGCCGTCCACATCGGCATCGGCCATGATAATAACCTTGCCGTAGCGCAGCTTCTCAAAGTCGTAATCCTCGCCTAGGCTCGTGCCTAGCGCCGTTATAAGTGGCAGCAACTTGTCGTTTCCCAAGACGCGATCGATTCGCGCTTTTTCCACGTTGAGCGGTTTGCCGAACATTGGCAATACGGCTTGGAAGCTCTGATCGCGCGCCATCGCCGCCGAGCCGCCAGCCGAATCGCCCTCGACCAGGAAAATTTCGGTCTGCTCTGGATCGCGGATTGAGCAGTCGGCCAGCTTGCCGGGCAACGCTCCTCCGTCGAGTATCCCCTTGCGCCGGGTCAGTTCGCGCGCCTTGCGTGCCGCTTCGCGTGCACGGCCGGCCTCTACGATCTTGTCGACGATCCGCTTGGCGATGTCCGGGTTCTCTTCGAGGTATGTACTCAGTGCTTCGGAGACAAACGAATCGACAATGCCCTTGACTTCGCTGTTGCCTAGCTTGCCTTTGGTCTGTCCTTCAAACTGCGGCTCGGGCACTTTGACGCTGACAACGGCGGCGATGCCCTCGCGAGTATCCTCGCC
>JAPOYQ010000865.1:2413-3642 GCA_026706505.1 Gemmatimonadota bacterium | reverse complement strand
ATCGGCATCAATACCCGCTACAACTGCTCGGTGCCCGTCCACCCAACCCTCGGCGACTGGTTCTGGTTGCGGCCGGGCGAGTTGACCGGCACTGAGTGGCTATGGCCCGGCACTGATTGGCTCGAATTTAACTACACTTGGGATGGCGACGAATTCGGCGAGAGCACCTATTACTACGAAATGGGTCTCACGCCCGTAGGCTCGTATCCCAAGGGCCAAGAGGGCGGATACCAGCCCGACGATCTGGAAGTATGGGATCTGGAAGAAGGTCAGATCATCCACATTTCCATCGTCCAGATCGACAATGACGGCGATTTCAACAACTATCGCACCCCCGGTTGCTGCGGCTACTGGAGCACCTTTGATAATTGCTGCTCGTCCGTCAACGATTGGTTTCTGGCTGAGCCGGACCCAGCCTTTGTCGCTTCTACTGCGGTCGAAGACGACAGCTGGGGCCGCATCAAGGCCCGCTTTAAGTAGGTCGCATCTCCGCTGGAATCGCTTCAATCCAGCTAAAGGGCCAACTATCGGAAGCCCGTGTTCCACGCTGGAACACGGGCTTTTTTTGTTTCTTCGCCAAAGCATACATCCAAAGGGAACTGCATGAGAAAACACGGGATGTTATGGCTGCTCATTGCGCTGGCGACTCCAGTGCTGGGCGATCGGGCCGAATTCGCGCTGGGCGGAGAGGACGGCAACCCCTGGACCATCCCCCTCGCGCTAGAGGGCGAAGAAGGCGGCTTCTACACCGTGTACGGCACCGACGGTCAAATCATACAAACCGAGTCGGTGGGCACATCCCCCCAGTGGGTCGGTGCCGATACTCTGATCAACTACGCCGATGGGGCCATGACTCCGTCTTGGGTTGACCCCAACTTGAACCTGACCCACATCGTCAGTTGGGACCAAAACGGCCAGAGCCAAGTGCCCTTTCACGATCTGGGCGGCAATATCCGCGTCACCCAAGGCGAGAATTCGGCCTTCATGGGCATGACTCTGCCTAGTACTCTGCGGGCTTACGACGGCGACCGCACCTCGGCCATGTTCCGCATCTTCGTCCAGCGCGTGGGGGCACCCCCAGGGGTGGGGCGCGGCTTCCGCAACAACACCATTACCAATTTCGGCGCTGAAATGCCCATCAATCGCATCCGCTTCTACCCCCGGCTCAGCAAGACCGAAGACGCCCATATCATCGCCGCCATGGCCGAGCCCAAGCCCGATCCCGACAC
>JAPOYQ010000865.1:0-2377 GCA_026706505.1 Gemmatimonadota bacterium | reverse complement strand
ACTTTCTCGAATGGTACGAAATAGGCATCGCCGACAACAGCGCCCCCATAGCCGACGATGCCTTCGCGGTCCCCAAAGGATTGCGCTGGCACAAAGTCCTCTCCTCGGCCGGCCTCGGCGGCTATAGGGTGAGCAACGATTCGGCCTATAGCATTCTGCGCAGCGTGCGCGAAAACCTCGATGTGGTGGTCGACTTTCGCTTCCCCCTGCGGCACATCCGCTGGGTCGCCATCCGCGCCTTGGACCCGGTGCGCGACTGGGAAATCGCCGAGGTGGAAATCTACGGACAAGGCTTTGTGCGCAAAGCCCGCTATCTAACCGACATCCTCGACTTTGGCCAACCCATCAACTGGGGCAAAATTCGCTGGAGTGGACAACGTCCCCCCGGCACCCAAGTCGAAATCCGCACCCGCACGGGCACCGACCACAACCCCCACATCTACTGGGAACCCAACGCCATTACCGGCGAGGCCGAGGAAATTAGCTTTGACGAGCACTTCAGTCTGCCCGTCCGCGAGCGCGAGCCCCCGCTATACGACCGCGACCACTGGAGTTTTTGGTCGCCTCCCTACGACTTTGAGGACGGCTTGCGCGACCACGCTCAGGAGGCGGCTGCTTGGGCCGACGGCACGGTTCTCCAGTCGCCCTCTCCACGGCGCTACATGCAGTTGCAGATTACCTTGTTTGCCACCGAAACCGAGGCTCCGCGTCTCGACGAGCTACAGTTTCAGCTAGCCCACTCCCTGTCGGCTTCCGCCCTACTGGGCGAAATCTGGCCGATCGAAGTCGATGACGCCCGCTCCCAGCACTTCACGTACGTGGTGCGCCCGGATTTCCATACCGGCGACAGGGGCTTTGACCGACTCGAAATTGGCACCCACACTCAAGTTGACACCGTCTATCACGTCAAAATCGGCGGCGTGGAGGTCGATCTAACGGCCTTCCCACCCCAAGTGCTAACCGATCGCCTCATCGTGTCGCTAGACCGCAAGCTGTCAGACCCGGAGACCGACCGCTTCAAGCAAGTGGAGGTCGCCTTCCAAGTGCCAGTCCTGCGCTTCGGCACTGAATTTGCCGGCTGGGTGTACAACAGCGATGATCCCGACCGCATCAAGCAGCGCGTACAGCCGGGCAACGCCACTTTTCGCTACGCTGGCGATGTGTTGGCCGTGCGCACCCGCGTAGGTGGCCGGCTGTTGACAGATGTGCGAGTCCATCCCAACCCTTTTACCCCCAACAACGACCAGGTCAACGACACCGCGCAGTTGTCTTTTGACGTGCGCGAAGTGGTCGCGCGCCGGCCCCTACAAGTGGCCCTGTACGACCTCTCGGGCCACGAGGTCCAGACCTTGGCTACCACGCAGACCAAAACCGGAATAGTAGAGTATTCTTGGGATGGCCGACGGGCCGACGGCCGTCTGGTGTCCCCAGGCGTCTATATCTACCGCATTCGGCTAGATACCGACGAAGGTGCAGAAGAACAAGTCGGCACCATTTCGGTCGCCTACTAGGAGCCTGAGCATGTTGAGAAGCCTACTTGCTCACAGCCTAGCAGCCCTCGTCCTCACGGCCCCAGTCGGAGCCTTGGATACGCTCAGCGTGGGCTTGAATGCCCCTATTGACTGGGATGGCACCGGTGCTGCTATCGGCACGCTGGATCCAGAGTACCGCAGCTTGGTCGATCCCAACGTAGTGCTAATAGGCAACGCTCCGGGCGAGCTCATCAACTTCTCCCAGCGAGTCTTAGCGCCTCGGGAGCTGCAAGAGGGCGAAAACATCGCTTCGGGGACCCTCGAACGCGGCGGCACCATAGCCGCCCCCACCGTGCTGCGCTTCACCCCCGACTTCACCCGCGAGGATCTCATTGAGGCCCTCGCCGAAATCCTCAGCGACCTAGCGGGCGGCGAGACCCAAGCTTTTGAGCGCAAAAGTGGCGATGTGCGCGGCACCCTCATCATCGGCGATTTAGGGGCCCGCTTCGGAGTCAATCGCTTTCGCTTCTACCCGCGCAATACGATCCACCCCGCGCCCACGGCCGCCTTCCAAAACGACTTTCTGCGCGCGTTTGAGCTGTTCGTCAACGACGGACTCAACCTCACGGCCGATGGTTTTCCCGTATGGGGCTCGCCCATAGCGGAAGAGGCCCAAAACACCAAACCCGTCGTTGACATCGAATTCGATCCGCCCCGCTATATCCGCTCCTTCCGCCTGCGCTCGGCCACGCCCATCCCCTTTGAAATAGACGAGATCGAAATCTACGGCACCGGCTTTTTGCCAGCGGCTTCGTACTTCTCGGATATTTTCGCCACGGGCCTTGCGGCTTGGGGTCGCATTCGCTGGGTGGAAAAAGCCGTGGGGGACTCGGCCCAGTCCAGCC
>JAPOYQ010000409.1 GCA_026706505.1 Gemmatimonadota bacterium | reverse complement strand
TGGACCTTCCACTTGCGCACTGGAGTCCGCTTCCACGACGGCACCTCCTTTAACGCCGAGGCCATGCTGTTTTCGCTCGGGCGGCAGTTTGACAAAGACCATCCCTTCCACAAGGTCGCCGGCGCGTTCAAGTACTGGCAGGCCATGGGCATGGACGACATCGTCGCCGCGTTGGAAGCCCCGGACGACTCGACTTTTGTCATTCGCCTCAAAGAGCCTCATGCCCCCTTCCTGGCGAACTTGGCGATGAACTTCTGTTCGGCCGTCAGTCCCACTGCGGTGGCCCGTTACGGCCGAGATTACTTCAAAAACCCGGTCGGCACCGGCCCCTTCCGCTTGGTCGAATGGCGCAAGGACGAGCGCATCGTCTTGGAGCGCAATTCCGATTACTGGGGGCCACAGCCGCAGCTCGACCGCCTAATTTTCAAGCCTATTCAGGAATCCTCGGTGCGCTTCTTGGAGCTTTCGCAGGGCACAATTCACGGTTTCGACAACCTCAGCCCTGAGTACATTGAGCCGATCCGCGCCGACCCCAACCTCCAGCTTTTGACACAGGCGGGCATGAACACCGGCTACTTGGCCATGAACATGGACAAGAAGCCCTTCGACGATGTGCGGGTGCGCCGAGCCATAAACCACGCCGTGGATAAGCAGGCGCTGGTGGATAATTTCTACGAGGGCTTGGCCATGCCAGCCAAAAACCCCATACCGCCGACTTTGTGGAGCTACAACGACACCATTGCGGGCTATGGCTATGATCCGGCGAAAGCGCGGGCCTTACTGGCGGAAGCTGGTTATGCCGACGGCTTTGAGACCGAGCTGTGGGCCATGCCGGTGCCCCGCCCCTATATGCCACAGCCTAGCAAGATCGCCGAGGCGATTCAGGCCGACCTCGAAAAGGTGGGCATTCACGCCCGCATTGTGTCTTGGGAATGGGGGACGTACTTGGACAAGGTGTTCGATGGCCAGCACCAGATGGCTTTGTTGGGCTGGACCGGCGACAATGGCGACCCGGACAACTTCCTCTACGTGCTCCTCGACTCCACCGCGGCCATCAAACCCGCCCAGAATATCTCCTTTTACCGCAGTGGCGAACTGCACGACGCCCTCGTCGCGGCCCGTCGCTCCACCGACCGCGACGTGCGCACGCGGCTCTACGCCCAGGCGCAGGAAATCGTCCACCGCGACGCGCCTTGGGTCCCCCTAGTACACGCGACGCAGACGGTGGTTTTCCAGCGCCGCGTCACTGGCTTCAAGCTGCACCCCACGGGCAGCAAGTGGTTCCACAGCACCGCGCTGACGCCTTGAGCCATGCACCGCTTCGTCCTCCGGCGGCTCATCGCGCTCTTGCCGACGCTGGCGGGGATTTCGCTTTTGGTTTTTCTAATGCTCTACTTGGTGCCGGGGGAACCGGCCCAAGTCATGCTCGGGGAGCGCGCCAATGCCGAGAGCTTGGCCGAGTTGCGCGCGACTATGGGCCTCGACCAGCCCTTTCACGTGCAGTTTTACCGCTTCTTCACCGGCCTGTTGAGCGGGGACCTAGGTCGTTCGATTCGCACTCACGAGAAAATTACCACTGAACTCGTCCAGCGCTTCCCGGCCACTTGCGAGCTAACCTTGGCCAGTATGCTGCTGGCCATGACAGTCGGCATTGCGGCTGGACTGTGGGCCGCGGTGCGGCGGGGCAAGATCGCCGATCTGCTCAGCATGATTTTGGCTACGGCCGGCATTTCCATTCCCGTGTTTTGGCTGGCTCTGATGCTGGTGTTGCTGTTGGCCTTTTACGTGCCGCTCTTCCCAGTGTCCGGCCGCTTGAGCACGCATATCTACTTTGAGCCGATCACCTATTTCTACATAATCGACACCCTCGCGCAGGGCGACTTCGCGGCCTGCGGCGACGTGTTGTGGCATCTCTTCTTGCCGGCCCTGACTTTGGGGACCATTCCCATGGCCGTCATTGCGCGCATGACTCGCGCCAGCCTGCTCGACGTCCTCGGCGAGGACTACATCCGCACGGCTTGGGCCAAGGGCCTGCGGGAGCGGGTGGTGATTGTGCGCCACGCCCTGAAAAACGCCTTCATACCCACGCTTACGGTCATTGCCCTGCAATTCGGCTACCTGCTCGGGGGCGCGGTTATAACGGAGACTATCTTCGCTTGGCCCGGAGTTGGTCGCTGGCTCTTTTTGGCGGTGCAAGCGCGTGACTTTCGCGCCGTACAGGGCGGGGTTTTGCTGCTGGCCACAGTCTTCGTGCTGGCCAACCTCATCGCCGACATACTCTACGCTTGGCTGGATCCGCGGATACGCTACGACGAGGAATAGGGGAGACAAAAAAGTGGAGGCAACGAGCAAGGCCGTTACCTCCACTTTTTGTGTTTAACAGTGCCTATGTCGCTGGCACTGCGTCCTCTCAGCCACCAGAGGAGGAGATGGTGATGCGGACGATGTCGGCCACGGCCGGATAGGTGAAGCCATCGTCTACTAAGCGCACCACGCCTCCTTCGTCCGCACCGGTGTTAGCACCGGCTTGGCGCGGTGCTTGATTCGCGCCCACGCCCGGCTCTTCGTTGACTTCCGTACCTGCATCCCACAGCCCAATCTGAGCGGTGATGTCGCCGCTTATCGGCTGGCGATCGTTGGTGAACAGGGCAATGCCGGTGTCACCCGGTGCCAAGAATAGGTCGTTGGATTGCACGTACATGGTGGCGAAAGACAGCCGGTCGCCGGGACGAGCGACGAAGCTGAATTCATAGGCGTTGCCCGGCGTCAGCGGGCCGGGGCCGTCGGCTCCCACCGGTGTGACAAACACGCCGCTGTTTCTCGGTAGGTTCGCGGCTAGTTCAGCGGGATTGCCGTCTTCGGCGAGGGCTTCGAGTCCCGCACCGCGATCGGGCTGGCCGTCGGTAAAGAAAGGCTCTCCGCCTCGCTGGGCGACCCATGCACCGGGCGCGAGGAGGGTGCCGAGGTTTTCGATACGCACGGTGAATTGTACTGGAGTGCGCGGTTCCTCCGAGCCAGCAGCCAGATCGGGAGAGATGGTTATGGAAGAGATGGCCCGTTCAGGGATAGCATCGCCGTCGGCATCGGCGTCGCCGTCGGCATCGCCGTGGGTATCGGTATCACCGTCACTCTCGGTATCGGCATCACCGTCGCCGTCCATGCCGACCGTGTTCGGATAAAAGCCCGCCCCAATGGCGAACTCCTGTCCCAATATACTGAGCGGAGCGGCGTAGCCCACCTTTGGCGAGTCTTCGTCGCCTTCTATGCTCGGATCATCCCCCAGGTACTCGACAAAACCGCCACCATTGGCTGCCTGCGCGAGGAGCTCTTGGGTGACCTTGACCCCATTGAGGTCTTCGAAATCGATAAAGTTTTGGCCTTCGAGACTTGGATCAGCTCCGTGAAAGAGCATGTTGCCTTGCAGATCGGAGACGAACAGATAGGTCGAGCCGCTTTTCCACTCGCCTTCGGAGCGGAAGGTCTCAAAAGACGCCAAAATCTCTTCCGCGGTGAGTGCTTCCAACATCTCCTTGGCTCGCAAGACAAATGCCTCTAACGTCTCCTGACCGACGACGGCTGCTGCTGTTATGGTGCGGTCCATGTCGCCGTCGCCGTCCATGTCTCCTGTCTCAGCCGCGGCGATAATATCAC
>JAPOYQ010000742.1 GCA_026706505.1 Gemmatimonadota bacterium | reverse complement strand
CCCCAATGTCGACCAAGCCGTGCGCATCCTCGAAATACAGGACGCGGTGTACGATCACGCCCGCAGCAACCCGTTGACCAACGGCCCATATCCCATGGGCAAGCCGCCTATGGCATCTAATGATGCTGGTCAGTAGGTATGTCTTCTCCAATTTCCAGCAGATGCGCAACGAGAAGATCAACAGCATTTTCTAAATTCTCTAAAGCCTCTTTCTCGGTATATCCCCAACTCGCAGCCCCTTTATGCTCTAGCTCGGGAATATAGGCTCGCCAGACCGCTTTCTCATCGGGCTCATCGGGCCACTTGTCTTGCTCTAAAACAGCCTTAAATAGATATGTTTTCATATCTACGGTCTATAGCTGCTTGTACAATTGAATAGTTCGCTGGGCCGCGTCTTCCCACGTGAAGGCCGCGGCTCGTTGGCGTCCTTGGTGCGCTAGCCGTTGGCGGAGCGCGGCATGTTTGTGCCGGCGCTCCATGCCGGCGCCAATGGCTGTGATGTCCAGCGGATCGGCGAGCACCGCATCTTCTCCGGCAACCTCGCCGAGCGACGAACAGTTTGACGTGAGCACCGGGCAGCCACTGGCCATCGCTTCGAGCACGGGTAGCCCGAATCCCTCTATCAGCGACGGAAACGCGAAAAAGAGCGCGTGGGCAAAACAGACGCGGATTTGCTCGTCGCTGAGTTGACCGGCGAGGAGTACTCGGTCGCTCAGGCCGAGTTGATGCGCCAGCCGCACGAGCGCAGAATTGCCCTCGCCGCGGCCGGCGAACACGAGGGCGAGATCGGGATGGTCCGGGGCGACTTGGGCAAAGGCGCGCACCAGCCGAGGCAGGTTTTTGTACGGCAAGCTATTGCCCAAGCCAAAGACAAAGGGCCGTTCTACAAGACCAGCGAGAATATCCTGCTGCGCATGGTCTTGGTCGGTCGCATGGCCCAAGTCAAACTGGGCCGGTTCCGCATTGTCCGAGTGCCAGACGGATGCCACGCCGTGGAGGACGGCTGTTACTTTGTCGGCTGGCACGCCGTGGTTGAGCGCAGCTTGGCGCGTGCTCGCGGAGACGGCGACGATGTGGTCCGCTGTGGCAATGGCTCGGCGAATACCGAAGCTGCCCAGAGATCCTTTGACCCACTGCCGCCAGCGCCGTCCGTCGGCGAGGTAAGAGTGATTCACCCATATCAGGTCGTGCAGGGTGATGACGACGCGCCGAGCGCGCACGCCGATGGGGAGAAAGTGGTACAGGGAGTGGTACACGTCGGCGTCGAGCCCGTTGATGACCCTGGCACCGGCGAGGATATTCTGCGGCGAGGAAATGTCGTGCGGTGAGAAAATCTCCCTGAAGTTGACCTGATCGGCGATGGGGCCGTGGCGCGAGGGGCGGCGGACGACGATGTACTCGTTTTCGCGGTCTAGCTTGGCGATATGGCTGACGATATCGGCGGCGTAGCGGCCGAGGCTGGTGGGCACGTCGCGCAGCGAGCGGGCGTCGATGCAGATCCTCATGGGAGGCCGGCGCAATAGTTGGGGATGTGCGCCAGCGCCGACCGCGGCCAGACCCGGAAGTCGGCGTAGGCGGCCGCGGCGTATCCCTGGGTCGAATTGGCATCGGTGAGCAAAGCTATGCCAATGGTTTTTTTCGGCAGCTTGGACGACAAAATGCGCTCGTGATCTCTTTCTAGATCGACCCACTCTTGGAGCCATTGCCCCAACTTCTCCGGCCCGCTTTGGAGCACGACAAACCAAGGACGGGCAATGCCTTTGCGGCGAGAGACGGTGCCTGGGGCCAAGGTCGTGCTCCACACGTATTTGATCTGTCGCGGGATGCCGAGGAGATTGCGCGAAAAAATGACGTGTACCCCGGCGGCACTGTCGTTGGTCTCGGTGTAGCGCTCGTCGCCTCCCGGCGGCAGGGCGTCGGCGCGCCAGCACCAAGTCATAATTGGATATTGCCGAGGATCCCAGTGGAATCGCTTCATGAGGACGACCGAGTGGCCGGTGTCTTGGGCGGCTAGGTAGCGGCGGCCGTTGGCCTCGCGGACGGCGTAGAGTTTGGGTTTGTCGTCGTCTTTGCCGCGCCAGCGCCAGTCACGAGGCAGGCTGTCTAGGGGCGTGGAGGCAAAGTCTTCAATGACGATGTAAGGGGGGGCTTCATGCTCGCCTCCAGCCGGCGGCGCATCTTGGGCAGAGGCAGTGTAGAGAGAGAGGACGCAGCAGCCCGCTAGGCAAGCGAGTATGTGTCGACGCATTGCTCTGTCTCTTGTGGGTCGGGGTCAGCGCGGGTTTTCTTGTTCCTGAAGCATGGTTAAGGCTGTTGCGGGACGGCGCTGGAGCGCGGTGCGGCTCATGTAGCTGAGGCAGGTCCAGCCGATGAAGATCCAGAACACGCGGCGCATGCGCCGCGTAAGACCCAAGGACAGGCCGAGGGACGGGTCCAACCCCAAGCTAGAGAAAAGAAACACGAGGCTGCCTTCCATGACCCCGATATTGGAGGGCATGAAGAAGAACAGGCCGTTGATGACAGCGCCCAAGGCGTTGAGCAGAAAACAAAACCAAAAACCAACGCCCGCGTCCAGTGCCCAGAGGATGGAGTAGGTCTCACAGGTGCCCATAAACCAGCCGATGCTCTGAAAGAACAAAGCGCGTAGAAAGCGAGTGCGATGGGTGCGGTAAAAGGTGCCGATATTGGTGTCGATGCGCGCCGCGCGCCCCATATTGCGCTCGATCATGTCGGTGCGCAGGCCAGCCGAGCGGAGCAGTTTGAGCAGGGACGTGAACATGCGCTCTTGACGCTTGTAGAAGACCCAAAAGGCCGCCAAGCTGACGATGAGTAGAAATGCGAAAAAGACCCGGTATTCCAAGGGGATAAGCTCGGATACGTCGTGGTAGTAAAACAACAACCCTAGGCCGAGGACGGTAAAGGACAGGCCAACCGCAATTTGCGCGGTTTTGTCAACGACCACCGAAGCCATGCCGCGCGGGCCGGGCGTCCGGTGAGTGAGCAAATAGGCCTTGACCGGCTCGCCGCCGAGATTGGCCAGCGGCGTGAGTTGATTGACCGCCTCGCCGGCCAGCTTGGCCGCAAAAAGGGTGAATAGCCGCGGTTTGAAGGCGTCGGGCGGGAAGGCGAAGTTCCAGGCGATTGTGTTGGAGAGATGCCAAGCGCACGAGGGCAGCAACAGCAGGGGGAACATCCACTTGATCGCGTCTAAGTGGTGGAGAACCTCATCAGCCCCGAGCTGACCGACGAGATAGCCCAGCAGCAGGAAGCCAAAGGCGACCATGGAGATTTGCAGTGCTCTCACGCGGCCTCCTCTGGGTTGACGGCCGGGGCCGGAAGTGAGGCGATCTGCCGCGCGGCGGTGCGCTTGTTGCGCATCAGCCGGTAGTGGGTGGTTAAAACGCCTCGCGCCGCCACGTGCAGCAGGACGGCGAGGAGCCAATAATCGTCCGGCAACAGATTGGCCACCAAACCGATGGCTATGAACAACGAGAGGAAATCCCGCTTGGTAATAAAGCCGGCGCGCTCTAGGAACCGATAGCTCCAGTCCTTTTCGCCATCGGGAACCTTGTTGCCCAAGTCGCCGAGGTAGTACTGTAGGCTGCCGGTGCCGGGTTTTAGGGCGTAGCTGTAGAGTAAAACCAAGGTCAG
>JAPOYQ010000532.1 GCA_026706505.1 Gemmatimonadota bacterium | reverse complement strand
TGACGCTACTGCTAGGGCATGTGCCCGGTCATTAGGTGTACCCGTCATAGGGACCTTGGGGGTTGTGTTACGTGCGAAAAGACAAGGCATAGTCGAGTCTGCCGCCAAGATTATCCACGAGTTGCGCCATGCAGGTCTATATATCGATGATCAATTCGTCCGATCAGTCCTTAAACAGGTTGTCGGAGAGGATTGGCCATAAATAGCTAGAAAAGTCGGTAGTGGCTGTGAATTATTTTACTGTATAAGAGGTCGGTCAATGAACAAAATATGGGTGCTGCAAAACATACAGCCAGAAAACCTGGGGATCGCCGGCCAAGTGTTCCAAGGCTGCGGTCTCGAACCCGCCTACATACATACCTTCGCCGGTGAAGAGGTCCCCCGCTACATGGACGGAGCCGCCGGCCTAGTGGTTTTGGGAGGGCCAATGGGCGTGTACGAGCACGACCGCTACCCGTTTATAGACGCGGCTATACGCCTTATCGACCAAGCCCTAAAAGAAGACAAACCCGTACTCGGCATTTGCCTGGGCAGCCAACTTTTGGCCACGGCTCTTGGTGCTCGGGTCGCCCGCGGTCCGCAGAAAGAGATCGGCTGGTATCCAATTGAACTGAAGCTCGCTGCCAGCGAAGACCCGCTGATGAGCGGACTGGCACCCTCTTTTATGGGCTTTCACTGGCACGGCGACATCTTCGATCTGCCCAAGGGCGCTACTGCGCTGGCCTCTTCTGCTCGCACTACCTACCAAGCATTTTCCTATGGCCGGACGGCGTATGGCGTCCTCTTCCATATGGAAGTTACCACGCAAATGATCGCCGATATGGTTCGGGCTTTTGCCGACGAGGTGCGCGAGGAGGGACTAGACGGAGAGCAAATCAAAGCTGACGCGGCCCAGCACTTGCCCGCCCTCCACGCCAACGGGCGCACCTTCTTCCAGAACTGGGCTACCCTCTGTTTGGAGGCGGGTTCCTAGCAGTAGCTCCGCTTTGCGCCACTCAGGTTGAAACCCCCAGCAAACCCCGCGTCAGTTGAAAATCGACGTTGCGCTGCTGCAAGGCACCGGGGACGTGATCGCCTCGCGCCACTTGGGCCAACAAAGCGGCCAACTGCTCGGCCCAATCGTCGGCCACACCTGTCAGCGCCAAATCAATATCATCGCCGTAGAGCGACGCTACCGTCGGATTCGCACTCACCTGCACCACCGGCATCAAGGGATGCCCCTGTAAAGGATGCTCGCCGGTATGGGCCAAAATCAGGTCCACGCCCGTAGCACCCAGGCCGGTAGCCGTCTCCACCCAGTGGTCGGTCGGCGTCTCCATAATGTAAAAACCCGGCTCCACAGCCGCCTGTCCATAGGGCAACGTCGCCGCATCCGACGGCTCGACTAACACAGAGTCCAAATACGCCGGTTCCTGTAGCAGAGCCGCATTGTGCGGCACAACCACAGTGCCGCCCGCAGTCACGACCCAGCGCGTCAATTGGGCAAAAGACTGCGCCGCGTCCTTCCCCAACTCACCAGTCGCCTGCATCCCCAAGCGCAAGGCACCCAAGCCGCCTTCCACGGCGACAGGCGCTTCCTTTTCTGCCAGCGCTTGACGGAACCACCCCTCGACCTTGTCCATAGCCTTGACAATGCCGCCGTCCAACTGCACCGACGCCCAGCCGAAAACAGCCGGGTCCAAACCCCATTCCTCAAGGCCGTTGCGCATGTAATCGTTGTGCGTCTTTTCGCAGCCGTGCTCCAGCAGCAACACGCGCCGGGCCAGCGGATGCGCTGCGTATCCCATCATAGTGCGCAAGTGCATTTGCTCGGTGGCACCGCTCGACGACAGCCCACAGCCCTCGGTGTGGACCAAGGCGACAAAGCGCGACAGGCCCTGCTCGCGGCCCACTTGCCGGGCATTGAGCCGCTCGGCGCACATGCGGGCGATCTGGCCAGCGCACAGACTGGTGGGCAAAACCAGCCCCACCTGCTCGATAGCTGACCCGCGCGCTCCGTCCAACATGGGGAACGACACCGCTGGCCCGACCTCGGGCCGCACCGACACAGGTCGGCCCTCAAGCGCAGGAGCGGCCAACAGTTCCTCCAGCCGGCTGATATCGGTCTGTTGCCAATTGCGCCAGATGGACACTTGGGCGTGGCCGGCCCGCTCGCCCAGTGAGCGCTCGCCCGAAGCCACCTGCAAGGTGCGCTCGAACAACTCTTGGCCCAACTCATCCATCGGCGCGCCATCCAAGTAAGCCCCGGCATTGACGTCGAGATCCGCAGCCAGCAACTGGTAGCGCTCCGAAGTGGTGACGATCTTGACCGTCGGCACAAAGGGAAAATTGGTGATGGAACCGTTGCCTGTGACAAAGAAAATGGCGTTGCAGCCGCTGGCCACTTGCCCAGCAATGCTTTCCAAGTCATTGCCCGGACTGTCCATAAAGTAGAAACCAGTCCCTTTGAGCGGCTCGCCGTACTCAATCGCGTAGTCCAAGCGCACGTCCGGGTCGCGCTTGCGCGCCGCGCCAATGGACTTGAGTGCGATATTGTACAGACCGCGAAATTTGTTGCCCCCAGAGGGATTGCCCTCGGCTGAGGCACCGTGCCACGACACCCGCTCCTTGAAGCGCTCGACCATGTGCAAAAAGGTGCGCGCAGTCTCCACATCCTTGACGTTTTGCAGCACGTACGGTTCGGCACCTATCAGCTCATCTGTCTCGGCGAGGTTGGCCGCGCCGCCGTAGCGAATCAACTCGCGCGCCACCCAAGCGGCCAGCGGATTCCCCGAAATGCCCGAAAAGGCATCCGAGCCGCCGCACTGCAAGGCGATCTTGAGATGACTTAGGTCGTGCTCACTCCGCTCCTCACCCGCCATCTCCTCGGCCCAAGCCGCCACTTGCCGCTCGCCCTCTGCCAAACGCGCCTCAAAGGAGCCGTCCAAGCTCATAAAGCAGTGCCGAACGTGATCGAGGGCATAGCCGTGCGCCACCATGTATTCCCGCAGCATTTCGTTGGTCACAGCTTCGCTGCCATAGTCCACCGCCAGCACAGCGCCGACGTTGGGGTGGACGACAAAGCCAGCCAGCGTGCGCAATAAAAGTTCGCGGTTATTGGGATCGGACCCACCGCCGCCCTCGGTGTGGGCAATCGGCACCACGCCATCGCCAGCCGGTCGGCCGCTCCAGCGCTCGGCCAACAGCCGGGCATAACTAGCCGTGCGCGAGGACGTTCCCAAGACAACGATGTAATTGCGCGTGCCCACGCCCCGTCCCCCAGCGCGGCCATAGCCGAGGAAAGTCCGCGGCTCCTCATGCGGATCAAGCGCAACCCCAGGCTGAAAATTCGCCGGATCCAGTTGATACGGCTCAATGCGATCGACAAAATTGGCCTGCGCGGGCAAGTCGAAGTCCAACTGCCGAATGCCCAATGCGTCGAGCATGCTCTGATTGCAGGCGTAGTCGCCCGGCTTCAGGGCGCGCTCGGCCACGCCAAAGGGCAGTTGCCACGACAACAAAAACTGGCCGGGTTCAATCGGCTCGACGGCAAAGCGATGTCCCTCCATCACCGTGTGGGACAAAGTGAACGACCGTCCCTCGTAGTCGATGGACGTGCCTGCTTCCAAGCGCCGGGTGGCAATCGCCACATTGTCCCCGGGCATGGGCAGCCG
>JAPOYQ010000204.1 GCA_026706505.1 Gemmatimonadota bacterium | reverse complement strand
CCCGCGCCAGCCAAGATCGCTGCTTTCTCAGCATCGAGGCCGAAGATCCTCAGTTCGACCGAAAAAAAACCGAGGAATTCCTGCGCGGCCTGAATCCGCATGAGGTTGTCGAAGTTGAAAAGTGAAATGACCATCGCCAAGCGACGGCTCGCTGCCCTGTTGGGAACGGCACTATTGCTGATTGGCACCGCCGGTTGCGAGCTGCGGCAGGCCATGTACGACCAAGAAAAATACGAGCCGTTAGAAGCCTCGGCGTTCTTCGCCGACGGCATGTCTTTCCGCTCGCAGGTTGACGGCACCGTGGCGCGGGGCCAACTGATGCTCGACGAGCACTTCTACCAAGGCAAAGTACAAGGCCAACTCGCAGAGACCTTGCCGGATAGAGTGACCGTTGACCGCCAGTTACTAGAGCGAGGCCAAGAGCGCTACAACATCTTCTGCGCCCCCTGCCACGGCCAGACCGGCGCAGGCAACGGCATGATCGTCCAGCGCGGGCTCAAACAGCCACTGACCTTTCATCAACAGCGGCTGCGCGAGATACCCGTCGGTCACTTTTACGATGTCATTACCAATGGCTTTGGCGTCATGTATAGCTACGCCTCCCGCATCTCCGTGGCCGACCGCTGGGCCATAGTCGCCTATATCAAAGTGTTACAGCTAAGCCAAAACCTCGAATTCGACCAACTGCCGGCCGAGGACCAAAGGCAACTTCAATGAACGAGTCGATTACCCAACAGTCCGCCGCCCTGCATCCCTATCTAGATAACCTCCAGCGCCGCGCGCTAGTCGTGGGCTTGGTCGGCTTGGCCGCCACTGCGGTCGGCTGCTTCACGGACGTGGAGCAGTTCTTCCGCTCTTATTTGCTGGCCTTTACCTTCTGGATCGGCCTGCCCTTGGGCAGCTTGGGCATCCTCATGATCCACCACGTCGGCGGTGGCACTTGGGGATTTTCGATCCGGCGGCTGCTCGAAGCCGGGACTCGCACCCTGCCGCTGCTGTTTGTGCTGTCGCTGCCGATTCTCTTCTTCGGCCTGCACGACCTCTACGAGTGGACGCACCAGAACGTCGTACAAAAAGACAACATCCTCCAGCAAAAGGCTCCCTTTCTCAATGAGCCGTTCTTCATCGCGCGCACTGTGCTCTACTTTGCCATTTGGGGACTGTTCGCCTTCCTGCTCAACCGCTGGTCGCTACAACAGGACCAGACGACAGAGACGCATCCGACCCATCGCATGCAGGTCCTGAGCGGTCCGGGTATCGTCATCTTCTTTCTCACCGCAACGCTGGCCTCTATTGATTGGCTAATGTCGCTTGAGCCGCATTGGTTCTCGACGATCTTCGGCATCATCTACATCATAGGCATGGCGCTGATGACCTGGGGGTTCATGTACCTCATCGCCGTCCCCCTCTCGCGGCGGGAGCCGCTACAGGGCGTGATTACCGAGCAGCACCTCCGCGACTTGGGCACCTTTATGCTGGCCTGCGTCATGCTCTGGGCCTATACTTCGTTCTCCCAGTTGCTCATCATCTGGTCGGCTAATTTGCCCGAGGAAATCACCTGGTATATGACCCGCTTAGAGGGCGGCTGGCAATACGTCGGCTACGGGCTGCTGGTGTTTCACTTTGCCGTCCCCTTTCTATTTCTCATATCCAGCACCATGAAATCCAAAACCAAGCTGCTCGCCACCATTGCCGCCGGCTTGGTGTTCATGCGCTTGGTCGATTTGTACTGGATCACTGCACCGACCTTCACCAAGGTCCACGCCGAAAAGGGGCCGAGCTTCCACAGCACCGGGATCAATCCACATTGGCTCGACCTAGCCATTCCAATAGGAATCGGCGGCATCGTCCTTGCGCTTTTCTTCGCGCAACTAAAAAAGCGCACCCTGATCGCGCAAAACGACCCCCGATTTGCAGATCTCTACAGCGGCGAAAGCAATCATGGCTGAACAAGCACACGACCAAAGTAACTCCGGCTACGAGACGACAGATGCGCGGGTAAAGCCGCTGGCACAGACCGGCGTCTTCCTTACCGTGTTAGTCATTGCTTCCTTTATCGGCATGATCGTCTTGTTCAGGGCTCTTGCCTATTACCAAGAGCGCTTTGACGATCCAGTTCCGCCACTCGTCGAAAACCGCGTTGCCAGCGACGCGCCGAGGCGACAGGTGGATCCGCCAAAGCAAAAGTTCGAGTTGGCCCAAAGCGAAGCTGAGCTTCTCAACTCCTATGGCTGGATTGACGAGCAAGTGAAGGTAGTACACATCCCCATCGAGCGAGCAATTGATCTGGTAAGCGAGGGCAAAATGCCGCTCATCGCTCCGCCAGCGACACCATGAGCAGACCGACAACGACATTCGCTCGCAGCGCGATCTTTTCGGCATTAACTCTGCCGCTTTTGCTAGCCGGCCAGACTGAGGCGCAGAGCTATACTCAGCAGCTACAAAAGAGCATCGGCATTGACCAAAAATTGGGCGACCAGATCCCCTTGGAGCTCGAATTCACCGACTCTAATGGCAAGCGCACTGCGCTGCGCCAATACTTCGGCAAAAAGCCCATCGTGCTCACCTTGGTGTACTACGAGTGCCCCATGCTCTGCACCCAAGTGCTGAATAGTCTCTTGCGGGCAATGAACGTGCTGAGTTTTGGCATTGGTACGGATTTCGACGTCTTGACCATCAGCGTCGATCCCGGAGAAACTCCGGAGTTGGCCGCGGCGAAAAAGGCCGAGTACAGCAAAAACTATCGCGGTCGCGATGGTTCTACGGGCTGGCACTTCCTCACCGGCGAGGAAGACCAGATCAAGCAACTAGCAGCAGCGGTCGGCTTTCGCTACGAATACGACGAAGACACCGATCAGTACATTCACGCCAGCGGCTTGATGGTGCTGACGCCGGAAGGCAAACTAGCGCGCTATTTATACGGTATCGACTACCCTCCGCGCGACTTGCGCTGGGGCCTCGTCGAAGCAGCCGACGGTGCCATCGGCAATCCGGTCGATCAGCTCCTTTTGCTTTGCTATAGCTACGACCCAATGACCGGCAAATACGGTCTCTACATTCGCAATTCCCTGCGCATCGGGGGGCTGATTACCGTGCTCGCTCTCGTTGTCTTTATCGTCGCTATGATCAAGCGGGAGCGCCGCAACAACCTGCACCAGCCTCAGCTCAACTAGTTCGGAGCCTTGAACCGCATGTCCGACTTTCCACTTTTTCCCGCCCAAGCCTCCACCATCGCCTGGCAAGTAGATGCCCTGTACGCATTCTTGCTCGTCTTGACTGTGATTTTCTGCCTGCTCGTCTTCGGTATGGTAATCATCTTCGCCATCAAGTACCGCCGCCGCTCTGAAGACGAACAGCCCGAGCAAACTCACGGCAATCTCGTCCTCGAACTGTCTTGGACTATCGTTCCGCTCTTTTTGGCGCTTTTTGTCTTTTTGCTCGGGGCCGATGTCTTCTTCCGGCTCCAGCGGTCGCCGTCCGATCCCTTGGAAATCTACGCGGTCGGCAAGCAGTGGATGTGGAAAATCCAGCACGAATCGGGCAAGCGAGAAATCAACACCCTGCACGTACCCAAGGGCCAGCCCGTCCGCCTGACCATGACCTCAGAGGACGTAATCCACGACTTTTTCATCCCGGCCTTCCGCGTCAAAAACGAC
>JAPOYQ010000622.1 GCA_026706505.1 Gemmatimonadota bacterium | reverse complement strand
TATAGTCAGCCGGCGCATAGCCAGTGGCTTTGGCGCGAGTCGCCGATGCACTTTGTCGGGTTTGACTTGAGTCACAATCGCGTCTTGGGTCGGACCGGCTTGGCTTTGCTGGGAGGCCACAACCGGGGCACGGGGTACCACCAAAACGGCGATAGCCGCCGCTACCATCTCTATGCCAAGGCCGTGCATCGCTTTTCGCCGACGAGCTATTGGCGCGTGATGGGCAACTGGGCTCTGGACGACCACGGGGTTTTCATCCAGTGGCGCAACCGCAGTCATCCGCTGGCCGTGCCCGAAAACGACGCACCGGCCCATACTATCTCGTGGAAGTTACACCTCAATTCCGAGTATTATCGGTTGGTACACAGCGATTTGGGCTACCGGCTCAAGCTGGGGTATTACCGCACGGATTTTACCAACAACGCGGCGGCTGGGGGGTTGGCCTCGGCTGGCCACAAAATTTCGGGCGAAGGTCAGTTCGACTACACGGGATTGGGTGGTTGGAATTGGACGCTGGGGCTGGCCTCAATAGCCGATCTGGTGCGCTCGCCCAGTGATTTTCTCGGCGTGCGCTCCCTGATGACCGTCTCTGGCTACGCCCAAGGCGTGTACGAAATTAGTCCGCTGGCCGAGTGGACGGTTGGGTTGCGCTATGACTGGAGTCGGCTCTCCGAGGCTTCTGGGTTGGCAGAAGGGCCGTGCGGGGTACCGTCGGTCGCGAGCAAAAGCACCGGGGAATTTAGTCCCCAGACCGGCATTTCCTACCGGCTGTCGGAGACGACCGCGCTGCGGGCTTCGCTCGGTCGGGGCTTTCGCGTGCCTGCGGTGGTTGAAGTTTTTTCCCAGGCCGAGGCCTCTGGTATTCGCGTCTGCCCCAACCCCGCCTTGGATCCCGAGCGGGCTTGGTCTAGCGAGGTGGGGGTCAAGCAGGAGTTGGCGAAGTGGTTGGCCTTGGATATGGCGCTGTTTTGGAATGAATACCGAGGACTCATTGAGGCGCGTCCAGACCCCTATGCCGGAGGAACCGTGCCCATAGCCCGCTTTATGAACTTGGCGCAGGCGCGGGTCGGCGGGTTTGAAAGCGAGCTCCTAGTCGCCCTGCCGCTGGGTTTGGGGGCAAGGGCGGCTTATACCTTGATTGATGGCGTGGAGTTTCTCGATGCGGACCAAGTGCTGCCGCCTTATTGCCACGGCGACTACGGCGATCAGGCGCCGCTGCCTTACCGGTCGCGCCACGTCCTCAATCTGGGCCTCCAAGGGAAGCGCGGCCCCACGAGTGGGCGGGTAAACTTCCAATACCTCAGCCGTTTTGAACGGGTATCCGGCCTCTTTGCCGAGTGTGGACGCGACTATGTTCCCATTTACTTGCTCGATGTGCAGTTGAGTCACAAGCTAGGCCCCCTACAGATCAACCTGCGAGTGGACAATGCGCTGCAGTATTACTACGCGACGATCGAGCGCAAAATACGTCCCTTGCGTCGCATCTCCCTGAGCGTGGATGGTGCGCTCTAACGATCCCTATACAGCTAGTCTAGGCCACTGGCAGGCCGCTATTGAGCAAGGTCGTTTCGACTGCGAGTTCGAGCGGATCTACGGGCGGGGACAGGTAGCGGCTTGGCGGGTCAACTACTTGGAGGCCCTGCGGCACTTTGCCGCTCGTTACGGCAGCGGGGGCCGCATGGTCGTGGCGCGCTGTCCTGGGCAGATGAACGTCATGGGTATGCACATTGATTACGGAGGCATGCCCTCGGTGCGGCTGGCCGTGCGCGGCGCGGATACGTTGGTAGTGGCGCGGGCTGCTTCCAGTCGGCGAGTGCGGCTCGCTAGCTTGCTGCGTAGTTCGGGCGCGTCCGCAGATCGCTTTGCTCCCATTGAACTGGATTTGGAGGAGATTTTACCGAAGGCTCGCGTGGCCGAGCGGCAGGCGCTGATGGACTACGCAGGTCAAGTGTGCCGCCAGCGCCTAGAGCACACGGGTAGCGCCTTGGCCCGGGATTGGTCGGTGCTGGTGGAGGGGCAGCTTGTGTACTTGGAGAGTTATTTCCGCGATCGCTTGGACTTGGGCGGCTTCGATGGGCTGGTGTGGAGCAGCGTCTCGCCCAGCGGGGGCATGAGCTCGTCTTCGGCGCTAGTGGTGGCGACGGCACTGGCGACGATGGGGGTTCACGGATTGGACCCGCGGCGCGATATGCCCGAAGCGGACTTGGTCGATGGGCTAGGTACCTCGGAGTGGATGCGGGGTACTCGCGGCGGCACGGCTGACCACGGAGGGATGATCTTGGGCCGGGCGGGCAAGCTGGTCGGCGTCGGCGTCTTTCCGGCCCGCGTGCAAGGCGAGGCTGCGTTGCCCGACGAGTATGCGGCTATAGTGCTCGACAGCGGCGTTGTGCGCGAATACGACGAGGCCGTCAAGGAAGAGACGGTTATCGCATATCCGCTCGGCGCGTTTATCACTCGCGAGTTGATTTTGCCGCAGCTAGGTAAAAGCAGCGACGTGTGCGAACGCATCCGCTATATCCGGGATATTGCGACAGAGCCACTCGGGTTGTCGCTTGCGGAGCTGTACCGGGTCTTGGGTCAGATGCCTCGGCAGACTAGTCTGGCGGAGTTAGCTGCCGAAGCGCAAGCAGCCGGAGTCGGGGAGCATTTCGACGCCATGTGCCAGCGGGAGGTCGCTGGCAAGTTCCAGCTTTTATCCGAGGATACGCCGTTGTTTATTCGCCGGCGCTGCATCTATGGCTTGGCCGAGCAGGATAGGGTGGCTGGTATGCTCGCATACCTCAATGCGGGCGATATGGCCACGGCCTTGGAATTGATCCGCATTTCGCACGACGGCGACCTGGACCGAGAGGTCGAAGACGAGGTTTTAGCTCAGCTTGCAGAGCGAGCCGAGCGCGGGGAGGAGCGAGCGCAACTGAGCTTTTTGCCGGGAGGCTACGGGCGGATGACGCCGGCTTATGATCGAACCGTGCGGGTGGTCAATCGCTTTCTCACCGCCGAGGGACCAACGGCGGGGGCCGTGCAGCGGCTGGGCGCTGGTTGGGGAGGCAACATCGGCGGGTTAGTCCACCGTGCGTTCGTCGATGGGGAACGCCGCGACGCATTTGCCGAGGTGTTGCGAACGGAGCTGGGCCATGAGCCAGAGCTAGCGATGGCCGTACCCGGCGAAGGAGCCGGTTTGCTCGCCGCGCCCCGAGGAGATTGAGATGGAACATTTATTGGACGGCGTGCGGGTGCTCGACTTGACGCGGGTGTTGGCCGGGCCGTATGCGTCCATGGTGTTGGCCGACTTGGGCGCGGAAGTGATCAAGGTCGAGCTGCCAGGTACGGGCGACGAGGCGCGGGGGTTCGGGCCGTTTCAAAACGGCGAGAGCGCGTACTTTGCCAGCGTCAACCGCGGCAAGAAGAGCGCGACGATCGATTTGCGGCAGGCGCGGGGTCAGGACTTGGCGCGGCGTTTGGCTGGCGAGTGCGACGTGTTGATCGAGAACTTTCGTCCCGGCAGTATGGACCGCTTTGGGTTGGGATACGCGAACCTGCACGCGCTGTATCCGCGCTTGGTGTACGCGTCGATTTCGGGTTTTGGCCAGACCGGCCCGTATGCGCAGCGGCCCGCGTACGACGTACTCCTTCAGGCGCGGGGAGGGCTGGGCAGCATTACCGGACAGACAGCTC
>JAPOYQ010000027.1:3400-3682 GCA_026706505.1 Gemmatimonadota bacterium | reverse complement strand
CGTGCAGGCTATCGCCGGGTTCGACAAAGAAAGGGATGCTGTGCTCATCTTTGTAATGCCCGGTGACAAAAATCCCTTTGGGAATATTCAAGAGAAGTGCAAAGCGGTTTTGCTCGTCCAAGACGATGTGGTGTTCGGAAGGCCCAGGAGCAAGTAGCGGCTCGTGGCGGAACTCGATTTCCCGCGACGGAGGGTTGTGGACCTCGCCAGTGATGATCACGGCGTGGGACTGACTTTGGGCGCTTGCTGGGGCTAGACATAAGCTCAAGGGGGCGATCAAGG
>JAPOYQ010000027.1:0-3390 GCA_026706505.1 Gemmatimonadota bacterium | reverse complement strand
ACTATGGCTGCGACATATACGTTCATCAGATTTTCTCCAAGGTTTGAGGAGGACCATGCGGTGCGTAGCTGAGAAGATGTAGGCACATTCTGTGCCAAAAATTGGGCCACCAACAAAAAAATCCTTTAGGACACCCTAAAGGATTGAAAAACATGACACTTAAAACAATGGTATGGGACTTTATATGATGCGTGACCCCGCCATCGGCACAAAGTAATACACGAGATTTCGTATGAATTATACGAAATTCCGTATAAACTATACGAGATTTCGTATAACCCGAGGCCAGCCATCCTGCATCCCCGGCGACAGGAAGCCGTGAGCCTTACAAATTTGATTTTGTTTTTGAATTAGAACCGCGCTCAATCTCGGTCGGATATGCGCTCTACGCCCCCGCGCTAGGCTTTTTCGGTTTCCGCAAGCCGTACTTGCGCATCCGCGAGCGCAACCGTTCCGGGTTCATGCCCAACAGCCGGGCCGCCCCCCAATCGCCATAGATAATCCAGTTGGCGGCTTGGAGTGCTGCTAGGAGTTGTTGCTTTTCTTCCTCCCCTTCGGCGGGTTGGGCAAGCGGCGAAAACGACTTCTTTGCGTCCGTGTCCCCGGCTCGTTGTCCAACCGTCAGGAACGACAAATCATCCACCCGAATGACACCGTCCTTGCACAGCAAGACCGCACGTTGGATCAGATGCTCCAACTCCCGCACATTCCCCGGCCAAGCATACCCCTGCAAGTGCGCCACCACTCCCTCGTCTAAGGTCGGCACCGGACGCCGCAGATGCTGGGCATATCGCTCTGCAAAATGCACTGCCAAAGCCGGGATATCCTCTTGCCGCTGCCGCAGCGGCGGAAGCTCTAAGGTGAAAACGCTCAGGCGGTAGAACAGGTCTTCGCGGAACGTGCCTTCCTGGATGGCCTGCCGCAGGTCGCGGTTAGTCGCCGCAATGACCCGCACGTCTACGCTCACAGGCTGCTGACCGCCGACGCGAGTCAGGGTATTCTCCTCTAAGATGTGCAGCAGCACCCGCTGAGACTCCAACGGCAAATCGCCGATCTCGTCCAAAAAGAGCGTACCGCCATCGGCCAATTCAAAGCGACCGAGCTGACGGCTCGCCGCCCCAGTAAAAGCCCCCTTCTCGTGGCCGAATAACTCGCTTTCGACCAACCCGGTCGGCAGTGCCCCGCAATTGACTTGGATAAAGGGCCGCTTGCGGCGGGTGCTTGTCTCGTGGATGGTCTGCGCCAGTAAGCCCTTGCCCGTGCCGGTCTCGCCTAGCACCAGCACGGTCATCGCCGTCTCGGCGACGCGCACGGTCTGTTCCATCACTTGGCGCATCGCCCAACTCTGGCTATGCACGACGTGGTCGGTAGCGCGCAATACGCTTTCAAGGGCGTGGATGCGTTCGGTTTTGGCGTCGGGGAGGATCTGAATCTCCACGCTGGCCACCTCGGACAGCAAACCATCGCGGTCCATCGTCCGCACCTCAAAGCAATACTCGCCCACCGGCAGGGAGCTATACACGACCTCATCGGCGACCGCAAACGCACTCCATTGTTCCGTCGGATCGTGCCCTAACAGCCGGTGACTGTAGCGCATCTGCCCCGCGCCGGTGCGGAAGCTGATGCCTTGGAAGTGAATGCGGATTTCGGGGGTGCTCTCTGGGCAGGATACAGCTTCGGGCGCGGCCAAGAGCGTACCAGCCATGACCTCGCGGATGACCAAGCGCGGCGGCGTGTGTCCCGGTTGGTAGGCGACCAGCCCCGCCCGCGTGCCAAACCACAACCGACCGCGACGGTCACACAAGACGGCTTCGACCATGTTTTCGAGGGCAGATGGCCCCAAGCGAATGCTCTGGAAGGTCTCGCCATCGTAGCGGAGAACGCCGCCGCCGCTGGTGCCCATCCAGATATTGCCCCGCGAATCGGCCGCCAGCGCCAAGATGCCATTGGCCGACAGCCCAAACTGTTCAGCAGTAAACCGACGCACCTCCCGCGACGAGAGATCAAGGGTGAAAAGCCCCTTGGCCGTACCCACCCACAGGGTGTTTTGGTGTTCCCACAAGACATTGACATAAGCGATGGACTCCGCTTCGGCCATATCCGCCGGACGCAAGCGACCATCCTCGTAACAGTAGAGTGCTGGTACTAATCCAACTGAACCGAGCCACAATACTCCGTCTCGGTCTCGCAGCAGCGTTCCGACCCAGAATACCCCGCCTTGGTCTTGCAGCGCGGTACTGCATTCATCAAGATGGATAAAGCGATTTTTCTCTATCCAGCCAACGCGGCCCTCGGACGTGCCGACCCAGATACGCCCTTGCCCATCTTCGCATAGCCCCGCGATTTCTTCGGGATGGGGATCTGCGACCACTGCGATCGCTTGTGGCGTTTGGCCTTCCCACTTGTACACCTTGCCCGCACTCCCACCACTCCAGACTTGCCCTTGGCCATCCACCACTATCGCCGAGACGATCTCCCCCGTCTCGACCCGGCAGATTTGCCCCTCTTCCATGCAGGCCATGCCCGCCATCGTGCCAATCCACATCCGACCCTCATGGCCTTCGCCTAAGTGGCGAATCTCGCGGTCCGGTAGGCCGTCGGCTTCCGTGTAGCGCCGGATGCTAGCTGGATCGCAAAAAATCAGCCCGCCCCCCCAAAGCCCAATCCAGATATTGCCCTCGCGGTCTTCGTATGTCAGCCGTGTAGCCGAAAAGTCAATATCTGGCAAGGAAGCAGAAAAAGGATACCACTCCTGCCCGTCGTGTACCATCACGCCCCGGTGGGTCAGCCAGAGCCAGCCCCTCTCGTCAGCCCGCACGTGCCGCGTCCCGTGCTGTACCATCCCCTCATCGCCCTTGCCCACGTTAATAAACTCAAGATGTTGGTCCTGTGGGTCGTAGCAGCCGATCAAGACTTCGGTACCCGTGTAATGGAGACTAATCCACAGATGGCCGGAGGGATCTTGGGCGAACTTCCAAGGCCATTGGGTCACCCGGTCGCCGAAACCCATGTGCTGTCCATCCAAACTGAGGGCACCTCCCCACGTCGCAAACCAAGTAGTGCCTCCCGCGTCAGTGGCCATATCGTACACCCACTCCAACGGTTGGCCGCCAACTTCGGTTATGCTCTTTATAAAGTGCCCCTCGGCAAACCAAGCCACGCCCGCGCCCGTCAACACCAGAATCGAGCCATCGGGTTGGGCTTGCAGACCCAAAATCTCGTTGGAAGGCAAGCCGTGCTCGGTGGTGTATACCTGAAAGCCGCGCCCGTCGTACGCGGCAAGCCCACCGCCGAACGTGCCGAACAAAAGCCACCCGTCCGCGTCCTCGGCAATAGCCATGACCGTCAGATTGGGCAGACCGTCCTTGAGGCCAAACGTATCGAACCGAG
>JAPOYQ010000048.1 GCA_026706505.1 Gemmatimonadota bacterium | reverse complement strand
GGTGGCCCGCACCGCCAAGCGCTCCCATATGGGAGTGCCGGCCTCGGTCAACACCTGACCATCGTTGACTTGCAACTCGAAGTTTTTGAGGAAATCCTCCTGAAAGGGCGTCGATGGCGAGGGAAAGACCGTATTGCGCGGGAAGAAGCGGATTTGGTTGACGCCAAAGCGCGCGCCCAAATCGAGCACGAGCAAGGTGCCCAACACGTCCCGTCCCTTGCGCTCGAAGGCCCCACCAGAGGGGTCGGGCGACACGATCTGCTCGAGGATGTTTTGGAGTTGAGACTCGGCAAGGTCGAAAACGGTCGGGGCGCGAATGCTGCCGCCGCGCTCGGCGATTTCAGCGGCGAGGTTTTGGCCCTCCTGTACGCGGCGGGGCAGGATGCTAGCGGGAAAATCCGCGCTGGAAAAATCGACGAGATTGACTGGCGCGACGCCGATTTCGGTGATGTTGGGATCTAGGGTGGAGCGGTACTCCGGCTCAATGGTTTGCACCGCAGCCCCGGCCTCCACTTCCCCCTCCCAGCTAATCTGGCCGTCTTGGCCGACGAGCAGTACTTGACGCCCTTGCAAATCGCTGCCGTACAAAAGCATCATCACACCTATGAGCAATAAGCGCTTCATAAGTTTTCCCCGAGAATTTTTTCTGCCAATACTTTCTGCTCAGCTTCGACTCGCTGCTGAAGCTGGGCGCGGCGCTTTTCTCGCTGATAGCGCGCTTCTGCGTCCTGTGCCTCTGCGTCCCGTCCCAACTGGCTGTACGCCCTGCTCAGGTGCCCTTGGATCCGCCAGTTGCGAGGCTCTAGTTCGGCGAGACGCAACCAATGAGTCAGAGCGTCGCTGGGACGCTCTTGCTCTAACAGTACCTCGCCCAGTAGAAGCAATCCCGCGCGGTGGTCTGGCGCTAGCGCTAGGGCTTGCGAGAGCAGCCGCTCAGCCGCTGCTAGCTGGCCGTTGTGGCGCAAGAGTGCAGCCGCTTCCACCCGCGCCGGCACGCCATAGGCCGGACTGTCTAGGAGTTGGCGATAGGCCCGCTCGGCGTCTGCGACCCGCCCACTCGCAGCGTAGGCGCGCGCCAGTTGATAGCGCACCCGGCTGCTGTCCGGACTCAAAGTTAGCAGCCGCTCGTAGGATTGCACGGCCTCGTCGGGTGCGCCGCTCGTCAGTTGCGCATCCCCCAAGCGTCCGAGTAGGGCTTCTCGTCCGCTGCCCGCGACGAGCTGTTGGTAGATTGTGCGCGCTTGTTGGGGACGGCCCACCGCCATGTAGCGATCTCCGAGTGCCCGCTGCCCGCGCTCGTCTGCGGGCCAGCGCGCGACGAATACCCGGCTAATGCCGAGTGCCCGCTCGGGTTTGCCACTCGCGTCGTAGAGCGCTGCCAAGGCCCAATACACGTCCTTGTTTGTGCTGCCCGCGGTCAAGGCCTGTTCGTACGCGGCGACCGCCGTGGCCGTCATGCCCAATTCCTCATAGGCGCGACCTAAATAGCGGTGCTGCGAGGCTTGCGCCGCTCGGTCCATGGCTGGCGTGCTGGCATTGACCAATGCCGCGACTAGCACCAATCCCGCCACAGCGCCCCCCCTCCACGCCCAAGACAACTGCGCTAATTGCCCAACTCCACTCACCGCAAAGAGCAAGAGCACGGGAACCAGCACCATGCGCGTCTCAGCATGGGCACCGTAGAGCGCGGTTCCGACTGCACCGGTTGCGACAAACAGCAGTGCGAGCAAAGTGCCCCGCTCCCGCGCCGCCAAGGCAAAACCCACGCCCAATAGCGCGAGCGGCACAACCAAACCGAAGGGAAACGCCAGACCCCATTTCCACAGCAGGGCCGCCAGGACGGCTGAATCGCTTCGCGCGTGGTACATATCCAGCGCAGGCAAGTGTTCCCCGCCGCGCACGAGAAGATCGGGCGAGCCGCCCGCACTTGTGGCCACTCCAAAAAAATACCACAACACGACCGCGCCAGCCGTTCCCAGCGCACAGGCCCAACACGCCCGCTGCTTTCCTCCTATCCACAGCCACCACAGCACAGCCGGCGCGAAGAGTGCGACTTGCGGCGCGGCTAGCAAGCAAAGTGCCAGCAAAAGCCCAACTCCTAAAAATGCCTTCCCACCGCTCTGCTGGTCGGTCCACAAGAGCGCTGCCAACAGCGAGAGCACCAGGAATACCGCAAGGACCGGCGGCAGCAAGGAGCCGGTGAAATAGACGGCTGGCCCGTACAGAGCCGCGCACAAAGCCGCGATAAGTCCCGTGCCCGGCCCCCAGAGTGTGCGGCCGATTAGGGCTAACAGCACACAACTGACTGCGCCTAGCAGGACTTGGACGTAGCGGGGTGCCAGCCCGACGGCGACGAGGCCGCGCAAAAAGAGCGGATACAAAGGACTGGCAACCGCTGTGTTCCCCTCCCCCCTAGCGGCTTCGACGTAGGGCATGCTCGCCGCTGTCGGCACCTCCAAGAAGGGGCTTTGCTCGACCTCATCCAGATAGGTCAAGCGCGGCCAAAGGGCCATGAGCGCAATGCCGATGACGGCTGCGGCGAAGTTGTCGTTGCGCCAAATCACGCGCTATTCCAATCCCGCGTAGATCGTTATAAAGGTCTGACTCGTGTACCGCGCCTCTCTCTCTTTGAAATCTTGGCGCTCGATGCGCAGCCCGGCTAGGGCGTGGAGGCTGTAACCCAAGTACTGAGACTGATTGGTAAACTGAAACGCACCGGTAATGGAGTTGAAATCGTTGGCATCGACGTCGAGGTCGTTAAAAATCAGGTACTCGATGCCTGCTTGGAGCTGGGTGGCTCTCAGGAGGCGAGTTTCGACGACGGCCGAAAACAGCTCGTAGAGGCTGGTGGAATGCTCTAGGGCAAAGAGGCTGCGCGACTGCTTGCGGAACTCGCTTTTCCAGCGCGGCTCCAAGCTCAGTCGGCCCAAGGCATAGCGGTAGCTGGCCTTGTTAATCACCCCAAAGAAAAAGTCCTGCTCGTCTAACTCTAGGGCCTGTCGGCGAGCTTCGCTCATTAGCTGGCGGAAGCGGACGTAGTTGAGTTTGGTCTGCACTTTATAGGAGGCCGACTGCAAGTTGTGCCCCACAAAGAGTTGGTTGATCCAAGTGTCGCGGGCCAACAAGGGGTCTTCAACCTTGGTCAACTCGCCACCGCGCAGGGTATTATCCGGTGCCCACTGCAAGAGGGGATTGGGAATGTCGTCCTCTACCAATTTGCTCATTTCAAAGAAGCGCAAGCGCCCAAAGCGCGGAGAGTTGTTGTCGTACGTCACGAGGGCGTAGGTGCTCTTGTTTTGCTGGTTTGACGAGATGAGTTCCTCGCGCAGTGCGCCGACCATTACCTTGAGTCGCGGAGTCAGATCGGCACCGCCGTACACATTGTACCCACGATGGTCGCGGCGGTAGGGGTAATCTGGCTCTTCGTCGTTTTCGTATTGGTCGATCCAGAAGTTGTTGTTCATGTCCATCCCGAAGAGGAATTCCGGGCGGTCGGAATGGAAGCGGAGGAAAGGCTCTTCGTAGTCGGGCACGGCGTTGGAGCGCACGAAGTTGTCGTTTTGGTTGATGTCGGGTACGAAGTCGTTGTTCTGGTCCCAGCCCGGGAAGACTTGGGAATCGCCTTGGAGCCAGTCGAAGCGCACTGTGTCGGGGTAGCGGTCTTGGTCGTCGTTGTCTTCGACGAGTTCGACGATG
>JAPOYQ010000767.1 GCA_026706505.1 Gemmatimonadota bacterium | reverse complement strand
CGAAGATCTCCAGCGTCTTGTTCTTCGGGGTGGCGGTGAACGCGAAGTAGCTGGCGTTGGAGAGCAGCTTGCGCGACTCCATCACGCGGTTGATCCGGTCCTCGTAGGTCTCGTCCTCGCCTTGTTCGCCGGCTTTCCCGAGCGCGGCCGACATGGACGCCGACGTGCGGCCGCCCTGGCTGGAATGGGCCTCGTCGATGACGATGGCGAAGCGCCGACTGCGCTGCTCGTTGCCGATCTCGTCGAGGATGAAGGGGAATTTCTGCACCGTCGAGATGACGATCTTCTTGCCCGATTCGATTAAACGGCGCAGGTCGCCGGAGCGGTCGGCATGGCCCACCGTGGCCCCGATCTGTGCGTATTGGCGAATGGTGTCGTTGATCTGCCGGTCGAGGAGGCGGCGGTCGGTGACCACGATGACGGAATCGAAGATCGCAGCGCCATCCCTCCCGAGCCCGATCAGCTGGTGCGCCAGCCAAGCGATAGAGTTGCTCTTGCCGCTGCCGGCCGAGTGCTGGACCAGATAGCGCCGGCCTGCCCCGTGTTCGGCGGCATCCGCCAGCAAACGGCACACGACGTCGAGCTGGTGATAGCGGGGCCAGACCTGCTCCCGGCTCTTGCGGCCGGTCTTCTCGTCCCGGACCTGCACAATCTGGGCGTAGTTTTCGAGTATGTCGGTCAGGCTCTCGGGGGTCAGCACCTCGCGCCACAGGTAGTCGGTCTTCAGTCCGTTCGGGTTGGGCGGATTGCCGGCGCCATCGTTCCAGCCGCGGTCGAACGGCAGGAACCAGGACTCCTTGCCCTTCAGATGGGTGCAGAAACGCGCCTCGGACTCGTCCAGCGCGAAATGGGCAACGCAACGGCCGAGTTCGAACAGCTTCTCGCGCGGGTTGCGGTCCCTCCTGTATTGCTCGACGGCATCGTCCACCGTCTGCTTGGTCAGGTTGTTCTTCAGCTCGAAGGTGATGACCGGCAGGCCGTTGATGAAGAGCGCGATGTCCAGCGCCCGCTGCGTCTCATCGCGGCTGTAGCGGAGTTGCCGCGTGACGGTGAAGCGGTTTTGCGCGAAACGCTCCCCGGCCTGTCGATTGCCAGGCGAAGGCGTTCCGTAGAAGAGTTCCAAGCTATGGGCACCATGCCGGATACCGCTGCGAAGCACTTCGACGGTGCCCCGCTTGGAGATCTCGCCCTGCAACCGCGCAAGGAACCTGCGTCGGGTCGGACCGTCTTCGTCCAACGCCAGGCTCTCCGCAATCTCAGGCTGGGTGGCGCGCAGGAATGCGGCGAGTTGGGCAATATCGACACAATATTCACGGTCGTAGTCGAGCCAGCCGCCGCCGAGCCATCCCGCGCCTCCGACGCTGACTACCGCTTCGCCGCCGGTATCCCCTGCCGATGGCTCGCATGGGTGCCCCGCCAGCGCGGTGCATATCAGGCGTTCGAGTCCTTGCTCCGTGAGGTCCGTTGCCACGTCATTCAACCCGAATGGGTACCTCGACGACCCCGCCGGGCCGCACCGCCGCGATTGCCCGGTCGATGCCCGCCGTGCGGAGGCGAATCAGAGGCCAGGCCGTGGAAAGAAGAACGACGATGCCGAGCCGTCGGCCTGCCAGGCTCTGCTGGTGGCGCAGGTTCTGATCGGTTGTCACAAGAATGTCGTATCCCTCGCGTTCCGCCAGATCGAGTAGCTCGCCATTGTCCTTGTTCGACCAGCCCTTCTCCGCCAGCGTATCCACGGAGTGCTCCGGTAGGTAGCTCCGCAACGGCGCAGGCGTTCCTTGGTCGAACAGGACCCTCATGCCCGGGCGGGTGTCTTGAAATATTCTGCCTCATGATTCAGCACGGCCGCGACCTGCCACTCCTCGACCCCAGGATACCATTCCAGGAATTCCTTCACGGTGGCACCGCTCTCCAGGTTCTCGAACAGGGCGTATACCGGAACCCTCGTTCCCTTGAAGGCCCAGGCGCCGCTGATCTTGCGGGGATTGCGTTCCACCGCCGCGCATGTTGTCCAGTCGGTCATCAGCTTGCCTCCTGCGCAATGCTCCCCTCCGCGATAGGGAAATCCGCCTCGTCCTGAATTGCATCGAGCCTGCCACCATCCGTGATAGGCTCCAATTCAAGTAGCTCCACCGCGGCGCTTCGCACGTCGACCTTGCCCGTGACGACATCGGCGACTAGGCGGGTGCGGTATTCGCGGACGAGGCCGATCTGGCGCTGCGCCCCGACGATACCGTCACTGATCTTGGTTGTTGTCTCGTTGATGCAGTCGACAATATTTTCCTGCTCGGCGAGAGAAGGAAGAATGATTCTAAGGCGCGATACTATTCCTGCGTTCAAATTTTGCATCGTGCTACCAATTGACGATAAGTGCAAAGCATCTCTAACGCCTTGAAAATTCAAAATATGGACAAGGTACGAGGGTAAGAGAGTATCGGGATTTAGGCGAATGCGCAGGCTACCAGTTCCACAAATCCATCCACTCTCCGCATCTGATACTAATGCGCAACGGCCGACTTCTCCTCTTCGGGCCACGACAATATCATCTGTTAGGAGCGCGTACCTTGATAACTTGATCGCCATTCCTTCTGTCACTGAAATCTGACTATTTGCATGAATCAATCCATCGTGAATATTTGATGGATTGATGACAGGAATTCCATCATCCATATAGTCGCTAGCGTGTAACTGGCTCCCAAATGGTCCTGTTTGTATGGATAGGGAAGTTGCACCTAGAGAAATTTCTTCCCAATGCGCCGGTACATCCCCCAGCCATTCGACACCGGAGGGCTTGTAGGCCGGGTAGGGCCGGCCGGCGCGGACGTCGATCCGGCCCGTCACGGCTTGGTAGACGATGGCCTGCTTCTGCTCCTCCAACAGCACAATCAGCTTCTCCTTGGCGCGGATGTAGCGCTGGATGCGCCGGTCGACGTGATCGAGGAAGCGGACAATGGCTGTTTGTTCGGAGGGAGGTGGTAACGGTATCAGCAGATATTTGAGTTGGGTTCCGTAGATGTGCATGACTGTGATGCCACGCCCCATTACTGCCTTTTGATCCGATATCGGTCGGCAATCGAGCAAGTATCCCAAAAAACGAGCATCGAACTCTCGTAGTGGACGAAACAGGATAATATCGCCGCCACAGCGGGCATTGGAGGAAATTAAGTTAACTGCTGACTTGCCAATTTCTGGTATCGTCTCACCAGACACAGCGAAAAGTACATCTCCGAATTGTACCGATGTATATCTACAAGCACTCTCCTCGGAAATAAATGATCGACTTTCCTCGATGAAGTGTTGATGCGTTGTGTACAAATCTCCGTACCGAATACAGGGAATCCCGTACTCTACTTCATCATCCTTACTGCCACCATTACCCTTCAAAAGGCTTCCCAGACGGCCTAGCCGCCACACCTCCCAATGGTTGGGAACCTTCCCCAGACACTCCACGCCGGAGTCCCTCATCGCGGGGTAGGGTTGCAACCTGTCCGTCATGCGATCAACCGAAAAGCGTTTCGCGCACTTCGCGCTTGGACAAGCCGAGGAACCTCGCCACGTCGCCGGCAATCGCGTCGAGCGTCCCCACGCGCACGTCCCGGTGACGGGGCACGGTCACGCTGTGTGTGTCGGCTCCAACCGTCAAGCTCACGGTCATGTGGCTTCCCCTCGTCCGTACCGTCCGATAACCGTAATGGCGGG
>JAPOYQ010000545.1 GCA_026706505.1 Gemmatimonadota bacterium | reverse complement strand
CGCCCCTATTATCCTCTCTGTCCTCGCCGTTTCTGCAGCTTGGACCGACGACGAAGTCAAAACTGTCACCCCGCTCACCACACCTTGGGAAGGCCCTGTCGAGACAGAAGACGCCGCGATTATTTCACCCGAAATCCTCGGCGTGCGATTCTATCTGAACGACGAGGGCAAGGTGACTGACTTGCAATTCGAGTTTAGCCTCGTGCCGGATGCCACATACTATCGGATTTGGCGAGAATTCCCGGTCCTTCGCGGCCTAGACGGAAACGGCAACGTGGTGACACTCGAAGAGCCGGCTAGCCAATTTGTTCCTTGGGCGAAGGTGAAAGCCGACGCGATAGTAAACGCCGAGAAGGGCACTGTCATTATCTCCCCTCTCGATTTAGTACTAACCGACTGGGCTATCTCCGCCACCGTCGAACGCGACGGCGCGCTCTATCGCTCGCCGCTAAGTTACTTCGATCTACCCTCGTCGCTGCCAACAGCCGTCGAAAGCAAAAGTTGGGGACAGGTCAAACATCTCACTATGGATCCCTAATTAAGGCTCTCAATGAACGGCTACATCCACCACGAACTCCTGCCCCTCGGCGAAGATCCAACCCCCTATCGCCTGCTAACCACGGATTGCGTTTCCACTGGCGAATTTGAAGGCCGCCCGATCCTCAAGGTCGCATCCGAGGGCCTGACCCTGCTCGCCGACCAAGCCATCCGCGACTCGGCTCACCTGTTGCGCCCCGGCCACCTAGCCCAACTGCGCCGCATTCTCGACGACCCCGAAGCCTCGGACAACGACCGCTTCGTCGCGCTCGACATGCTCAAAAACGCCAACATCGCCGCCGGTTGGGTCCTGCCAATGTGCCAAGATACTGGCACTGCCATCGTCATGGGCAAAAAAGGGCATCAGGTGTGGACCGAAGGCGACGACGAAGCCGCGCTCTCGGCCGGCATTGCCAAAGCCTATCAGGAGACCAACCTCCGCTACAGCCAACTGGCCCCTCTGAGCATGTTCGAGGAGCAAAACACCCGCACCAACCTCCCGGCCCAAATCGAGATTTTCGCCGAGCAGGGCATGGCCTACAAGTTCATGTTCATGGCCAAAGGCGGCGGCTCGGCCAACAAGAGCTTCCTCTTCCAAGAGACTCGGGCACTACTGACCCCAGAGCGGCTGCGCTCCTTTATCGACGACAAACTGCGCATGATCGGCACGGCCGCCTGCCCACCCTATCACCTCGCCTTGGTCATCGGCGGCACCTCGGCCGAGCACACCCTCAAGCTGGCCAAGCTCGCCAGCACCCGCTATCTCGACAGCCTGCCGACCCAAGGCAATGAGTACGGCCAAGCCTTCCGCGACTTGGAGATGGAGGCCGAGGTACTCAAGCTGAGTCAGGAGATCGGTATTGGGGCGCAGTTTGGCGGCAAGTACTTCTGCCACGACGTGCGGGTGGTGCGGATGCCGCGGCACGGAGCTTCCTGCCCGGTCGGGCTAGCCGTTTCCTGCTCAGCCGACCGCCAAATCCTCGCCAAGATCACCGCCGAGGGCCTCTTCCTCGAAGCCTTGGAGACCGAGCCGGTCAAATACCTGCCCGAAATCAGCGACGAAGAACTCGGTGGTGCGGTCGTCGAGATCGACCTCAATCGGCCGATGGACGAAATCCGCACCACCCTCAACCAGCATCCGGTCAGCACCCGGCTCTCGCTGACCGGCCCCATGATCGTGGCCCGCGATATCGCCCACGCCAAGCTCAAAGAGCGGCTCGACGCTGGCGAGAGTCTGCCCCAGTATTTCAAGGATCAGTGCGTGTACTACGCCGGTCCGGCCAAGACGCCCGAAGGCTATGTGTCGGGATCATTCGGGCCGACGACGGCCGGGCGCATGGACGGGTACGTCGATGAGTTCCAAGCGGCTGGCGGCAGTATGGTCATGCTGGCCAAGGGCAACCGCTCTCGCCAAGTCACCCAAGCCTGCGAAAAACACGGCGGCTTCTACCTCGGCTCCATCGGCGGGCCGGCGGCGCGGCTGGCCCAAGACTGCATCCGCAAGGTCGAGGTTTTGGAATACCCAGAGCTGGGCATGGAAGCCATTTGGCAAATCGAGGTCGAGGACTTCCCGGCCTTTATCGTCGTCGATGACAAGGGCAACGACTTCTTCTCCCACTTTATGCGGCCCGCTCAGTAGGCCGATCTTTCAGGCTCAAGCGTGAAACTCGCAAACAAGGTAGCGGTCGTCACTGGTGCTGCAACTGGCCTCGGCCGCGCCACTGCCATTGGTGCGGCTCGCGAGGGGGCGCGGCTCGTCCTCGCCGACATCGATGAGACCGGCGGCGAAGCTACTGCCCAACTAATCTCCGACGAAGGCGGCACAGCTCACTTCGTGCACACCGATTTGAGCCAGTCTGCGGACGTTCGCCGCTTGATGGACACAGTCGGCGAACACTTCGGCCACCTCGACATCCTGATCAATCCAGCGGCTATACTCGTCGATGCGGGGACGCGCATCGACGAGTATTCCGAAGAATCCTGGCGGCGCGTCATCGACGTCAACCTCACCGGCAGTTTCCTGCTGTTGAAGTACGCCGTTCCCCTGCTACAGAAGGCGGGTGGAGGCGTGGTTCTGCTCGTCATATCTGGTGCCGGCGTGTTGGGCGGCAGTGCCTCCCTTCCGTACGGATCGAGCAAAGGGGGCGTCCGCGGGCTGGTCCTAGTGGCCCGCGAACAGCTCCGACCCCTAAACATCCGCATCCACGCCGTATCTCCGGGAGAGATGGCGACGAACATGAAGCTGGGCGCAATCCGCGAGATGGCCGAGAAAGCAGGCCGCTCCGCCGACGAAGCTGAGCGAAAGTCGCGCCCCGGCCTGTCGCCTCCCGAGGATTCGGCCGTCAAGCTCATCGATCTCGCCTCCGACGCAGGAGCAGCCGCCGGCGACGCTGCGACCATCTTCGACGGCGACTGGGATATCGAGACCCACTCCTTACGGACCCCAATCAACCGCAGGTTACAGTAGGGACCATAGAGGAGCGTAGCATTGAGACTGGCAATTTCCGGTGTGACGGACGAGGACCTTGAGCTAGCCTTACAGGTAGGAGCAACCGACGTGGTCGGCGGCACCCTGCCGACGGACAAGGGCTACTACACCGTCGAGGATCTCACCCGGCTGCGCGCAAGAATCGAGGAGGCGGGCCTGAAGCTGTCGGTCATCGGCGGGCTGCCCGAGGAGCTGACCTACAAGATCAAGCTGGGGCTGCCCGGACGGGACGAGCAGATCGACAATTGGTGCAAGACGCTCCGCAACATGGGACAGGCCGGCATTCCCACCCTGATCTACTGACGAGCTTCGACTACTATGCTGTCAAGCACGAAACCGGGGAGTACTGGTACCCTCCCGTCCCGAAGTCGGTGGTGGCAGGCGACGAACAGATCTGGGACAATGTGACCTACTTCCTCAAGGCGGTAATTCCGGTCGCCGAGGAAGCGGGAGTCCAAATGGCGCTTCATCCAGACGACCCTCCCATCTCCCCTATCGCCAGGGTCGCCAGAGTCTTCCGCAGTCACGCGGCGTTGCAGCGACTCATCGAGATCGTGCCGAGCGACTCCAACGGCCTGACCTTTTGCACGGGGACGATCGGTGCCATGCCCGAAAACGCGCTCGACGCCATCCGCTACTTCGGCAGCCGCGGCAAGATCTTCCACATCCACTTCCG
>JAPOYQ010000135.1 GCA_026706505.1 Gemmatimonadota bacterium | reverse complement strand
GGCATCGAGGCCGAGGGCGGCGAGGGGCTGCGCATCACGAGCTGCACCATTCGCAACTGCGGTACCTGGGCCGTGAGGATCGAGGGCGGCACCGACCACACCGTGGCCGGATGCGACATCTACGGCTGTGGCGATGGCGGCGTCAGCGTCAACGGCGGCGACCGTCCTAGTCTGACTCCCTGCAACCACGCCGTCGTCAACAATCACATCCACCACTTTGCGCGCTGGACCCGCTGCTATGTCGCCGGCATCGGGGCTGGCGGGGTCGGCATGCGCTTCGCCCACAACCTGATCCACGACGCGCCGCACAATGCCATCCTGTTCTGGGGCAACGATTTTCTGATCGAGAACAACGAGATCTACCGGGTCTGCTTGGAGACCGGGGACGCCGGAGCCATCTATACCGGCCGCGACTTCACCTACCGAGGCAACGTCATCCGCCGCAACTTCATCCACCACATGGGCGGCGTCGGCATGGGCACCATGGCCATCTACATGGACGACTGCGTCAGCGGCACCCACATTGCAGAGAACACGCTCTGGCGCTGCCAGACCGCTGTCGTGCTGGGCGGCGGCCGCGACTTCGTCGTCGAGCAAAACGTCTTCGTGGAGTGTCTTCTCGCCATCGGTGCCGACGCCCGCGGGATAGACACCAATTCGGTCTGGCAGAACAACATCAAGGGACTGTGGGAAAGCCTCAAGGCGATGCGCTACGATGAGCCTCCCTACAGCGAGCGCTATCCCGAGATCGCAGGGGTCGATCCGCACTATGCGGCGGGGAAGGGCGTGCCCCCGGAGCACAACCGGGTCGAGGGCAACGTCTGTTGGCACTCCCCCTGGATCGGCGAGCCTTGGCCGACCAGGGCGGACAACGGCATCACCGAGAAAGACAACTTGGTCGGCATCGATCCGGGATTCACGGACGAGGCCTTCGGGGTGCTGACCCTCGGCCCGAGGTCACCGGCGCAAGGCTTGGGGTGTGGCGTGATTCCGCTCGACGAGATCGGCCTGATCCGGGACGCTACCCGCGCCACCGTGCCGCCGCGCGTGCGCACCGCCCTAGAATTGGGGGCACCACGAAGGAACGGCGAGTCGGCAGAGCTGCGCTTGCGGTTGCGCAACGACGGCACCGACCCGGCCCGAGGCACGGTCGTGGTGGAGACGAGCACCTCGGCCGACAGTGAGCGCTTCGATTACGCACTGGCTCCCGGCGAAGTCCTAACCCGCGACCTGACTATCCTTGCCGACGACCAGATCGTTCGGATCTACTCACCGAACAGTCGCCTGCAGCCGACGGAACTGGCCATTCCTGACCCGCAGAATAAGGTGAACTGAGCGTTGACATTGCGTGAGATTTTCGGTTATTATGCTCCAAGGGGGCGACTTGGCTTCGACGGGGTCGGAGAAGCCCAAATTGCGTGCCGAGGTCCCGACACCTCGTAAATCCTCGGGAAACAATTAAGCGACGAAACTAACACGTACGCTCTGGCTGCCTAAATTTAGAGCAGCCCATTGGGGTCTGTTGAGCCTGCGCGGCAGGCCCCAATGCCATCTCTTAGCAGGCTGGTCCCAAACCTTCGCCCGAGGGAATGGGGCGAGATTTTTCGGGCTGGCTTGTTGCGTGGCCCGTTGGCCGGCAGCGCAACAGGCGAGATAACTAAGGCCGACTACGCACGTAGCATATTTCGGTAGAACCGGTCTCGGACGCGGGTTCGATTCCCGCCGCCTCCACCATTCTTCCACACACAACACGTCTCTCCGGGGTAATTCTCCGGAGAGACGTTTGTCTTGAAAGGGGTTGCTTGTGCCGCAACAAGGAACAATCCTAACGGCTGAAATCTATAAAGAGAAAAAAGGACTCTACGTATCTCATTGTCCTCAGATCGGAATGGCCAGCCAAGGCAAGGATGAGGAAGAGACTTTTAACAATCTCAAAGAAGCCGTATCTCTCTACCTAGAAGAAGTTACAACAGCAACAGCATGACCGGAAAACTTCCCATCAACATCGACCACCTGCTGGGCCAGCGCACCATCGAAGGCGAACGCATCGAGTACAAAGCTGGTTGGAATCCGCAGAGTGTTCTGCACACCGTTTGCGCCTTTGCCAACGACTTCCACAACCTAGGCGGTGGCTACGTCGTGCTGGGTGTGGAGGAACAGAACGGCCGTCCGGTGCTGCCGCCAACGGGCATTGACCCGGAGTCCGTCGAGGCGATTCAGAAAGAACTGCTGAACTTGGGATACTCGGCCATACAACCTTGGTGTCACCCGAACTCGGCGACCTACGATGTGGATGGCCAGACCATCCTCGTCCTCTGGGTGCCCGGCGGCGAAACCCGTCCCTACAAAGCCAAAGTGAATCTGAGTGCGGAGCGCAACGATTGGGCCTACTTCATTCGCAGACACAGCAGCACGGTTCGCGCCAAGGGTCAGGACGAGCGTGAGCTGCTCAGTCTGGCGGCCACAGTACCTTTTGACGACCGCTATCGCCAGACTGCTTCGCTTGATGACCTGTCCCATCGGCTGATCCGTGAGTTTTTAGGGGAAATCGGCAGCGAACTGGCATCGGAAGCAGAGGGCCTCTCTGTTGAGGACTTGGGCAAGCGCCTGAATATCGTCGGCGGCCCGCCCGAGGCGATGTTTCCGAAGAACGTCGGTCTGCTGTTCTTCAATGAGCGGCCAGACAGGTTTTTTCCGGCCACCCAGATCGATGTCGTGTGGTTTCCCGATGGGCCGGGCGGCGATCAGTTCGAGGAGAAGGAGTTCCGCGGGCCGTTGTCCATCATTCTCAGCGAGGCGATCAATTACATTGAGCGGAACTACCTGAAGGAAACCGTCGTCAAGTATCCCCACAAGCCAGAGGCCGAGCGATTCTGGAATTTCCCGATTGGTGCCATCGAAGAGGCGCTGGTGAACGCCATCTACCATCGCTCATACGAGGAGCGGGAGCCGGTTGAAGTTCGGATCACCCGCGAAGAGTTGCTGGTCTTGAGTTATCCCGGTGCGGACCGCTCCATCCGTATGGATGACTTCAAGAAGGGGCAGGCCGTGAGCAGGCGCTACCGGAACCGGCGTATTGGTGAGTTCCTGAAAGAACTCGACCTCGCCGAGGCACGCTCAACCGGCGTGCCGAAAATCTTCCGGGCCATGCGGCAGAACGGCTCACCGGAACCAATTTTTGAGAGCGACGACGACCGCACTTGGTTTCGAGTGCTCCTACCGGTGCATGAACGAGCTTCGCTTGCGGCGACCGAACATGAAACCGAACAAGATAAGTCATTGAAAAATAAGAAGAAGGGTCAAGTCACCCTACATGATACCCTACATGATACCCTACATGATACCCCACAAGTTACCGACCAAGTCGAGCAACTTGTGACAGTGCTCACTAGGGCGATGAACCGTGCCCGAATCCAGACAGCATTGGGACTCAAAGACCGGTCTCATTTCGTCGAAGCATACCTTGGCCCCGCCCTCAAGGCCGGTCTGATCGAAATGACCCTCCCGGACAAACCGCAAAGTCGACACCAGCGCTATCGCCGAACTGCCGACGGCGAGGCTTTGGCTGTGCGACTCAAGACAAGAGATGCCCCCACATGAACACCGCTCCCATCGTCTCCAAAGTTATGAGGTTATTGTTGTGTCATCCCTAAGCTCGACTTTATCCAAAAGAGATGACAGCGGTCCAAGAAGCTCCTAGTATAGATG
>JAPOYQ010000342.1 GCA_026706505.1 Gemmatimonadota bacterium | reverse complement strand
GATCGGTCCGAAGACTTCTGTCCGCAAATTCGTGTACTCATTGATTCCATCGGCCAACGCCTCGATACGCTTATATAGAAGTTCTATTCCTTCCATATCCAGCTCGTCTCTCGGTACCACAAAGGGCAACTTGATAAATCCCTTAAGTGATTGCTGATTGTCGGGGTCTTGGATGACGACGGCCTGATACTGGCCAGTGTCTAGACTGTGTACGTCTAGCATCTCCAAAGCGAGATCAATCTTGTTTTCGGGTCGGCGGGTAATCCCTATTGCGCGGTCCCTGAGGGAGTAATCTCCTTCCAGTTGCCGCTCGGCGTCTATCGGGCGAGGGGTACTGCTATGGGACAGGCTGACGAGGGACAGAGGAGCCGGTACAGCGCCCTGCTTCACGGAAGTTCCCGCAGCAACGGTTGTAGTCAAATGGATGGGGGCTGTGCGGATCGGCATGAGTTGCCTTTTGCGGACCATCGACCGCTGCTTAGGCCGTGGAATTTTACGCAAGGACAGCGGCTTAGTCGGACGCGGCTGACGCTTGATGTACTTGACGGTCGGCGGCTGAGGCGCGATTGGTACAACGCGTCCAAACGGATCGAGCAGCACTAGTGCCGCAAGCAAAATCACCGACAAAGCCCCACTGCACCACAAACTCCGACGCTGGGTACGCAACAATGTATCAAGGTCTAAGGAGGTCGAAAATGACGCAAACCGACGGGGATCTTTCATAGAATGGGCTCTTCACGAAACTAGGTATCGTCCCACTATCTCTTCATTGATCGTCGCGCTTAGCCACCAAGTCTTGGGTCAGGCGCTGAGCTAAGGAACCTTCGTGGGCCAACGCATAGACCATTACATTGATGGCGAGCATCAACTCGGCTTCATCATAAGCCCAATGAGAAGATTCTAAGGGATTTACAGAAACGAGCCGATCCTTTATAAAATGTCCTTTTAGGCCCTTAGTAATGTAACATGCTATAGACGGGTCTGGATGACGTTCCAAGAAGTATGATTGGAGACCGATATTAAAAAAAGCGTTGTAAATGGGATGGTCCTCTGGCAATATCTCCGACCAGAAGTCTTTCCTTTCCACCAAGCCTCTATTCATCAATACTTGAGAAAGAAGTTTTTCCGGATCACCAACGCCTCCCATAATGAATCCCTCCTGAATTAGGTACTGGAACTGGTTGGCTTGTTCAATCTCATTCAGGCTTAAGCTACTATATATAGGAGCAATGAGCAGGGGAAACTTAAATATGCGATCGTCATCAAACGTGATCGGGCCGAAGACTTCTGCCCGCAAATTAGTGTATTTATTGATCCCATCGGCCAATGCATCAATACGCCTACTTATAACTATCCCTTGCATATCTAGCATAGCTCTCGGTACCACAAAGGGCAATTTGATAAATCCCTTAAGTGCTTTCGGATCGTCGGGGTCTTGGATGACGACGGCCTGATGCTGCCCAGTGTCTAGACTGTTTACGTCTAGCATCTCCAAGGCGAGATCAATTTTGTTTTCGGATTGGCGGGTGATTCCTATTGCGCGTTCCCCGAATAGGTAATCGGCTCCTAGTTGCCGCTCGGCATCTAGCGGACGCGGTGTACTGCTGTGGGGTAGGCTGACAAGAGACAGGGCACCCGGTATAGAGCTCTGCTTCACGGGAGCTTCTGTAGTGACGTTTGTAGTCAAATGGGCGGGGTCTGTGCGGATCGGCGTGGGTTGCCTCTTGCGGACCATCGGCTGTTGCTTAGGCTGTGAAATTTTACGCACAGACAACGGCTTAGTTGGGCGCGGCTGACGCTTGATGTACTTGACGGTCGGCGGATGAGGCGCGCTCGGCACAGCGCGTCCAAACGGATCAAGCAGTACTAGTACCGCAAGCAAGACCGCTGACAAAGCCACACTGTACCACAAACTCCGACGCTGGAGACGCAACAAAGCATCGAGATCGAAGGAGGTCGAAAATGATGCAAACCGATGGGAGTCTTTCATGGAATGGGCTCCTTACGGAACTAGGTATCGTTCCACTATCTCCTCATTAATGGTCACGCCCAACCCCGGTCCCTCCGGCACGTGAACGTAGCCATCGACGACTGTGAATTTTTCGTGCGTCAGGTCGTGGCGCAAGGGCGATTCGGCCATGCAGTATTCGAAGACCTCGCCGTGGGGGACTGCCGCCAGCCCGTGCAGAGAAGCAGCGATGGTGATGCCGCTTTTGAACGAGTGGTTGACGACCTTGCGGTGCAGGCGGTGAGCGAGGCGGCCGACTTCGACCATGGTCGAAAGCCCGCAGCGGCCCGGGTCCGGTTGAACCCAGTCAATGTGGCCATTGACGAGTAGCCGCTCAAAGTCCTGGTAGCGCGATTCGGCCTCGCCCGTGGCGATGGGCACCGGGCTGCGCTCGCAGAGGTGTGCATAGCCTGCGACATCCTCGGGGTGCAAAGGTTCTTCGAGCCAGAATATGCCGTATTCGGCAAATTGCTCGGCGCGCTTGAGGCCGGTCTTCCAGTCCCACACTTGCCCAGCATCTACCAAAATGTCCACATCCGGCCCGGCCCCCTTCCTCGCTTCGCGCACCAAGGCGATGTCGTTTGCCTCGCTCTGTCCCATCGGTCCCCAGCCGAACTTGATGGCTGTGAACCCCTCTCCGGCAAAGCGGCGGGCCAATTCGCCGGTCTCTTGCGGCGTGTCGCCGAAGAGGATGGAGCAATACGCGCGGAATTTGGTTTGATGGGGACCGCCGAGCAGTTCGTAGGCCGGGCAGTTGTGCACTTTGCCGGCAATGTCCCACAGCGCGAGGTTGACACCGGCCATGGCGTGCGTGCCCACGCCGACGCGACCGTAGTAATTGGCCGCTTCGATCATGCGATCTCCGCATACGTCGATGGCCAGCGGGTCCAGGCCCTCTAGCGCATTGGCGAGGCCGTTGCTAATCTGGTGGGAGAGCGGAGCCTCGACGACGGCCTTGACCACGGTGGGAGCCGAATCAACTTCGCCCCAGCCGGTGATGCCAGCGTCGGTTTCTATTTGGATTAGACAGGTGTCCTGCGTGCCGTCGCAGCGAGCGGTGACGTCGGGCAGGCGCAGATAATGGGCTGATACGCGAGTGATTTTCATATTAAAAGTCGAATACGGTTTCGAGGGTCATGACTTTGTGTCGCTGCAAGCGCCTATTGGCGGTGCGTTCGAAGAGGAAGCGAGTATCCCAGCGCACGGATGCGCCTTCTTTTATGTTCAGTCCAACGTCAAAGCCGTAGAAGGTGTCCTGGGTCGGCTCGAAGAAGTCGTCTTGGCCGGTGCCTTCCTCGTTGAGGCTGCGGCCGATGTTGTTCTTGTGAAAATAAGCGTACGCGCGCTTGAGATGGGGAAAGTATTTGAGCAGTTTGCGCGACAAGGATGCGCTGGCGATGAGCTGCTGTTTTGGGTCGCCAGTGCCCGTCAAATACTGATAGGAGACCGAGGCGTACGCATACGAGCCGAGTTCCGTGCCCAAGTGACCGAAGAAGCCGGAAAGGTCGTTGCTGTGGCCGAGCCGCGAGTCCTTGGACTGGGCCTGTCCGGTGGCGAGGTCGAGATGAGCGCGGTCGAGTTCGTACAGTTCGTCGAAGTAGCGCGAGTCGAAATCGCGGCGGAAGTGGCGAAAGTCCAATTGGCCGTTGAGCGGGCCTAAAGATAGCCACAGGCCCGGGGCGGCGATCCCGAATCCGGCCGCTTTGCGGTT
>JAPOYQ010000631.1 GCA_026706505.1 Gemmatimonadota bacterium | reverse complement strand
GAATTGCCACCCCATTCTGTGCCCAGATGCACCGAATACTTCTCCAGCAATTGCAACGAAGCACTATGCGGCACTACCTCGACCACTTCATCCAACAAGACCACTTGTACCGGCTCAATCAGGCTGGCGCTTTCAGCACCCTGGGGTGTTTCGTCTATCTCCCAGTGGTAGGTATAAGCTTCGCCTTGAGAAGCAATAGCAAAAACAAGGACGACTAAAAGTAGGGTAAAACGGGTACTCTGTATCATTTCCGAAACCTCTTTACTGTCTCTAAAAAATTGGGTAGTGGTTGCGTTTGAAATATATTGTAATATAAGGATTTAACGTGACTTCTGTGTGATCACAGAGACCATTACTATGATTTTTCTGTGATTTTTTCTAACAACGAACAAAAAAACGAAAAACGCCCCAACTCACCTTGAGAATCGGAGCGCTTTTACATACCTGAATTTCAAACGCAACCACTACCAAAAATTGTATGAGTCCAAACGTCCTCACCCCCAGAGCTTGGGCAACTGCTCCCGCAGTGTGACAAACGAGAAATAGCCAAAGAAGGCGCAGGCCCAAATCAAGGCCACAAAGCGCACTGGGTGCATGGCCAGCGCCCCTTTGAGCACGCGGTTGTTCTGCCACAAGAGCAATACCGAGTACAGTAGCATGACTCCCGCATTGAGCGAGGCACTCAAGACCAGCAACTGCACCGGCTTGTTGTAGTCCGAGAGCATAATCAGCACGCCGAAGAGAATCTGCGCCCACAGCAGAAGGAAGTAGAGCCGGTTCCGCGTCCACTTGGCGTGTTCGCGCAGCCAGTTGGTCTTGATGATGTCCGTGGAAATGCGCGCGCAGGCGTCCAACAGCCCTAGCTCGGTCGTCATCAGAATGGCGATGCCCATCCAGTTGAATAGATGCTTGAAAAAGCCGCCGTGCTCTTGCGCGATAAAGTCGCCCTCAGTCCCGACAAACCCCAACCCCTGCTCCAACCCAGGAGCCTGTCGCGTAGTGGCATAGGCGATGAGCGACAACAGTATCAGCGACAGAACCGAGAGCGCGTAGAAGGTGATCAAGTGCTCGCGGTTGGCCGCCTGCCACCAGCCGCGCCAGCGCCGCATGTTCTCCGGCGTCTGCTCAAAGTGGTAGCCAATATCGCCCACGGCCTCTTCCCGCCCGGTCAGCGGGCTGGTCAGCCGCCCCACGTACTCGCCCATGGCATAGCCTTTGTCGCGGACGAAATCGCTCTGCGCCAAGTTCATCGTCCCGCCAGCACCCGCAAAGGCCAAGGCCCCCAAGAAAAGCGGCAGTTCCATCTCCTCTGGGATGTGGCCGATATTGACGATGCCCTTGCACATGTCCCACACGTGGCTAGGCTCTACTACCAAAAAGAAAATGACCACCAACAGAACCAGCACCGCGGCGATCAGCACCGTCTGGATGCGCTCGACCGTGCGGTACACCACCGGCCCCAAACTCAGCGCTAACCCGACTACCAACAGGCTTGCAATCGAATAGCCGACCCGCGTACTCTCGTCGCCGCCAAATTCCCACGTCAAGATAGTCGCCGCCCCCGACGCCCAGCCCGGCCACATCCACGGGACCACGTTGCACACCAGAAAAACCCCGGCCCAGCCCGACCATTGGCGGCAAAATCCAGTCACCGCTGTCTCTCCGGTAGCCAAGGTCCAACGCTCGATTTCCATGTTGATGAAATACTGGGTCAGCACCCCCACCATGCAGGCCCAGAACACCACGAAGCCGAACTTGTACGTTATGTAGGGCCAGAGCACGAACTCCCCGCTGCCCAGCGAAAGTCCCAACAGCAGAATGCTCGGCCCGACCAGCTTGCGCCAGTGGGGCGGCTCGGGTAGGTCGCGGTACTGCCCCGCCGGCAGCCGATCACAAGGTATTACCTCATGCGGCACGGCCTTAGTTGCCATATAGTCCTTTCCTAGTTGCCGTTACGAGAAAAAAGCCCCCAAGGACCAGAGGCCCCGGAGGCTTTTTCTTAGCAAACCGCAATATGCAGCCTCAGAAGCGGAACTGCAAGGAAAACTGATGCACGCTGTCGAGGATGCCAAACGAGGTAAAGGCGTAATCGACCGTGGCCATGCTCAATGCGAGACCCAGCCCAGCCGTCAGGCCCTCCTCGCTGCGGCCAGCCGGGATAACCTCGCCGTTGACCTCATTGACTTTCTCGTCCTCTACGCCCTGATAGTTGTACTTGTAGCCGGAGCGGAGGCTGAGCATGTCGAAAAGCTCCACCTCGGCCGCCGCGTACACGAGCTGCTCGGCGTCTTGCGGCTTGGTGGCATCGGCTAGCAGGGTCACCTTCATGCCACTGTCTGGGTCGTCGAGGATGGCGGCGGCCGCGCCAATGCTGAATATCAGCGGCAGCGGCGCACCAATGTCGTAGAACGTCAGATCGCTGCCCAGATTGTTGATCCGAGCGCCGATGGTGTACGTGGGATTGATGCGGTAGAGCGCGCCGAAATCAGCCGCATACGCGGTGGCACTAACGCCGTCAATAGTTTGGCTGACGATCTTGCCGGTCACCCCTAAGTTGAGTCGGTCGGTGATGTTGCGCGCCCACGTCGCACCCAAGGCCAGATCTCGGTAACTGTAGGTGTCCGAGGTCTCGGCGTCGTTGGGATCGAATGTTCCCGCGTCGAGCACGAACTGCGGCACCACGTCGCGGTCGGCGGCAATGTCGCTCAACCCGAGCGTCACCACGCCAATGCCCAAGGTGCCCATGTCGCCCATATCGCGCGCGAACCCAATGGCGTCGTGCGACAAATCCGCGATCCACGAGTTATGCGACAGCAACACTTGGCTCTCGCCGCCACTCAGGGCCGCGCCGGCTGGATTCCAGAATAGCTGGTGGACGTCACCGGCTACGGTCGTATAGGCCGAGCCGAGCGAAACCGGCCTAGCACCTACGCCGATCTTGAGAAAGGCGGCACCGGTCAGGCCAGACTTGCGCACATCGGCGACCCCGGGTTGCGCCAACGAGATGGCCAACCCTATCACTGCAATGAGTTTTAACACTTTCATTTTCAAGTCTCCCCTGTTCGGTTCAGCGCAAAATGGCAAAGTGCCCGGTCTGCGTCCCACCCGGGTACTCGGCCACGTAGATGTACAGCCCGCTAGTTACCTCAATGCCATCCTTGGAAAACATATCCCAGAACAGCGTGCCGTCGAACGGGTTGGGGGTATCACTGTTGAAGTGGAGCACGTCGATAATCTGCCCAGCCACATCAAAGATGGTGATCTTAGTGTCGTTCGGCAGGTTGAAAAAGAGCATCTTGTGCTCGGTGCCCGTGTCGTGTAGCGCACCCTTCTTATAGGGATTGGGTACCACGCGGATGGCGAGGTCGCCGCTTACGAGTTCGTTGGCATCGGCCAGCGGCGCTTTGAGAATAAACGGCGCGCCAATGGACTTCTGCCCCTCCAAGGTACCGGGGAAAAACGAACTAGCGGTCGCGTAGTGGTACGTGCCCTTCCACAGTCCATCGCGGCCGTTGAAGTTGTGCCGATGCGTCTCCAGCGAGCTGAAGGGCTGACCATTGATCTCGCCCGACTCGTTGTCGTACGCAGCAACATAGTAGTAATAGGTAAACCCAAAGGTCACTAAGTCGCTGTTATCGGCAAACTTGTATTTGAACACGTCGCTGTCTGGCCCGTCGTTGAGGTAGTTGCCCAACTCACTGCTAGGCACGTGGGCAATCAGCCGATAAGGCCCCCACGCCGCTGGCTCCTGAG
>JAPOYQ010000304.1 GCA_026706505.1 Gemmatimonadota bacterium | reverse complement strand
CAAGGGCGTCAGCGCCCGCCACGAGGGCGTCTTGCGCCTGACCCGCTGGATCGACAACCGGCTGGCGACCCAGCCCACTGCGCGGATCGGCGAGAAGGAATTGCTCGCCCGCGCTGCGCAGTGGATCCCCGACCGCTTTGCCGAGGTGAAAATCGACTTCGAGCACTTGCGGGTCTGGCCCAAGGTAGCAAGAGAAGCCGAGGCGCAGCAGGCCGCGTTCGAAATTGCAGCACCCGTCGATCGCCGCGAAGAAGAGGCCGTCGCTTGCCTAGAATCGGACAAGCCGCAGCGGCAGGTGCGCGGCCTCCAGCTCTTGGCCGACTTAGACGACCCAGACCTGTTCGAGTGGTGCGTATTGCTGCTCGGCGAGAGCCAGCCGCAAAGCGCGGTCGGCGTCCTCAAGGTGATGCGGCATTGCGAGGACATTCAGCCAGAGGTGTTGGTTCCGTACGCGGAGAGCGAGCACAAGGCGGTACGCGGCGCGGCCATTGAGGTTCTGGTCCTGCGCAGTGGGGAGGAGGCCCCAAAGTGGTTTTGGCGCGGCCTGACCGACCCGGTGCCGCACGTGCGGCTGAGCGCGGCCAAGTTCCTCGACCGCCTCGACCCGCGCACGCATCGCGACAGCTTTGAAGCTGCGCTCTACGACCCGCACCCGCAGGTGGCGCAAGCGGCGCGCAAACTGACGCAGCACATGGGATTCGAGCCGTTGACTTGGTGAATACTCAGTAGCCAAGGTAGTCTCCGATCTTCTCCAGTTTTCTATAATTCTACTCGCCAGCCTGTTCGGCCAAGTAGTGCTTAGCTGTTTCGTCGTCGGGGTCGATCTCTATGATTTGCCGGTAGTGTTCGCGGGCGCGGGGGACGTCGTGGCGGATGGCGGCGCTGGCGGCTAGGGCGTGGAGGATGTTGAGGTCTTGGGGTAGGCGTTTGAGTAGATGTGCAAGCTGTAGCTCAATGTCTTCGATGTAATCGGGTACCTCGCGCTGCTCATCTGTTGGCGTCTTCCCATCCGGTTTGAGCGCCGAGATCAACGTCCCCGCCATCCCGAAAATCCCCCCTAGCCCTCCGGTGCCCCGGCGGGACTGGAATGGGACTTGGATGTCGAGCGCAGTAAGGCTCAGGGATGCGGCTTCGACAAAGGCGGTGGCGGCCTCGGCATAGCGCCCGGCTTCGGCGAGGGCGCTGCCCAAGTTGTAGTAGATGGCTGGGTTGTTCAGCCCGTAGGCGGCAAGCTCGGCGTAGATGGCTAGCTCGCGGTCGCGGTCGTTTGCCGCATAGGCGGCAGTGGCTTGGTCTCGGAGGGCGCTGAGGTGGTCTTCCACTTTGTGCAGGACCGCGCTGGCCGCTGGGTCGCGGCTGGGGACCAGCAGGGTTAGCTGGCCGCGCGGGTCGCGGTTCAAGACCGGGGTCTGGACGGTGAAGGGCAGTCCCTCGTCGGCTAGGGCCGTGGCGATTTTTTGGATGTAGCGGGGTGAGCGGGTACGGAGGAGGGAGTGCCAGCTATCGAGCTGATAGGTTGTGCCCGCGAGGTGATCCCAGTCCGCTAGGCTCAGGAAACGGCGCAGCAGGTCTTGTAGGGACTGGCCCTCGGCGACGAAGAAGGAGAAGGCATACTCCTCGCCCCGATAAACGTTCACCAGCCAAGAGCGCAGCTCGCGCTGGACGACGAGGGTATCGCCGAAGTAGCGGGTAAAGGACAACAAATGCCACAGCGGCAACTCTTCGCTGGCTTTTGCGAGGGCCTGGGCGATGGTGCAGGTTGCGGGGGCGTCTGCGTGGTAGCGGACTTCGACTTGGTCGATGAAGGCTTGGGGATCGACGTTGCGGCGTGCCAGTTCGGCAGCGACGCTAGCTAGGTAGGGGGCCTGATAGTTGGCGCGTTCTAGGGTGAGGGCGCGGACGAGATCCTCGTCGTGATAGGCGGCGAAGTGGTCTGCCTGCATGTTTAATCGAGCGGCAAGCGCCGACGCGGACGCTCCTCTTCTTTGGGGCGTTCTAAGCGACTGGCCCCGCTGGTCGCCTGGCGGTAGAGGCGGACGAAACTGCGGCCCACCCACCAGACGAGGACGAGAAACGCGGCGATAGCGTAAGCCGAATGGCGGCTTTGGAGGTCGGTGAGGTACTCCCAAATAATATCCATTGCCCTCCGATTGTAGCCCCTACTATAGACGTACGCAAGCCAATTCGCCGCTCACTTCTAGTCTGGCTATATTAGAAGCGGTTTCACAGTTCCATTCCATCAACCAACTAAAATGACCAACAAACATCGCGTAGCCCTAGGGGCCATTTTTACCGAGTGCAATCAATTCGGCGGCGAGCCGATTGATCTGTCGTGGTTTGAGCGCTATGAGCTGCGGCGCGGACGCGAGGTACTCGCGGCCGAAGACGGAGTGGTCGGCGGTATGCTCAGCGTACTGGCGGCGCGCGGCGTGGAAGTTGCACCCCTATTGTTTGCCAGCACCTGTCCCGGCGGGCCGCTGACGCGGACTTGTTACGACCCGCTCAAGGAAGAGCTTTTGACGCGGCTCAACGAAGCGCTCCCGGTGGATGGCGTTCTCATGCCGCTGCACGGGGCGGCGGCGGTGGAGGGTGGAGTCGATTTAGAGGGGGATTTGTTGGCTGCGGTGCGGGATGTCGTTGGGGATACCGTGCCTATCGTCGCTACGCTCGACCTCCACGCCCATATTTCCGCGCAGATGATGCGCGCTGCCGATGGCTTGGTTGCGTGGGAGACCTATCCGCATCGCGATGCCTTTTCCACGGGCGAGCGCGGGGCGTGCCTGCTGTGCGATACGCTCGCTGGCTCGTGCAAACCCGCGATGGCCATGGCCAAGGTGCCAGTGCTCACCGGGGCCATTCACGGCTCCACCGAGGACGACGACCCCTTCGCGCAAGTGATGGCCATGGCCAAGGCCGGTGAGCAGCGCGACGGCATCCTCTCGACGAGTGCGATCTTGGTGCATCCCTATCTCGACTTTGCCGGCATGGGCAGCGGCGGGCTGGTCATGGCCGACGGCGATTTTGCCAAGGCCGAAGCCCTCGCCCGCGAGTTGGCCACGGCGTACTGGGAGCGACGCTTTGCCTTAGAGCCAGAGTTGTACGCGCCCGAGGATGCCGTGCGCGCTGGTTTGGCCGTCCAGGGTGGTCCGGTGGTGCTGGTGGAGGCTGCGGACTGCTGTGGCGGGGGAGCGGCTGGCGATAGCGTGGCGACGTTGGCGGCGCTGTTGCAGGTCGAGTTGGATGGACCAGCACTGGTGCCTTTAGTTGATGCCCGCGCGGCTGCGGCTTGCCATCAAGCTGGCGTTGGGGCCGAGGTGGAGTTGGCGCTGGGGCACGGGCACGATCCGCGTTGGGGACAGCCGATTGCCGTGCGTGGCCGGGTGCTGCGGTTGAGCGATGGCCGCTTCCGCTATCGGGGTGGTATCTGGGAAGGGGTCGAAGGGCAGATGGGGCCGACGGCAGTGCTTGCGCTGGGACAGATACAGGTGCTGTTGGCGTCGCATCCGACATACGAGTGGGACAACGAGCAGTTTGCGGCCCTCGGAATGGACGCGGCGCAGGCGCGTTTTATTGTCGCCAAGAATCCCATGAACTACCGCCTCGCCTACGGAGCCATAGCCCAGGCCGTTTTTGTGCTCGACACGCCGGGACCGACGCCAGCGACAGTGCGGCATCTGCCGTTTGTCCGGCGGGCGCGGCCCTTTTTTCCGCTGGATTCGGATATGGAGTTGGAGATGGAGGTGCTGCGCGCGGAGGCGCGATAGGAAG
>JAPOYQ010000539.1 GCA_026706505.1 Gemmatimonadota bacterium | reverse complement strand
CCAGCTAGAGCCAACCATGTCCATCGCTTCATTGCGCGTACCTCCACAAAATTTTCGTTCGGCAAAAGTATAGGGCACAACGCAACGAGGATCAACCATCTTGCGCGGTCTCCACTCGCCAATTTTCTCCCCAGTTCGTACACTATGCGTTGCAAAATGTATCCACTGTTAAAGACGCCAACTCACCTAGGTCTCGCGCTCGCCGCCTTGTTGGGCTGTGCCTCCGAACCGCCCCTTCCCGCGCAGAGCGCGCAGCGCTATGAACAGGCCCGCCAACACCTAGCGGCCGGCCGTTTGGACTCCGCCACCCACGCGCTCAAAGTACTCGTCCAGCGCGATACTCTGCACTACGAGGCCGCGCTCGCGCTCGGGCAAATCTACCTGCGGCAAAGGCGTTACCAACAAGCCTTGGCTCCGCTCTCCCGAGCACAGAAGATCGCGCCCGAGCGCATTGAGGCCCGGTTGCAGTTGGCCCAAACACTCAGTAAACTCGGGCGTCAAGCCGAGGCGCGCGCGCTTTTCGATTCTCTCGTAGCGGCCTTCCCTGGCAACGCGGTCGCCTGCATGGCATACGCCGACCTCCTGATGACGCAAGATCAACCTGACGCCGCAGGTGCTCTCGCCCAGTACGAAGCCATCCTCGCCGTCGATCCCAATCACTACCGAGCGCGCTCTGGCAAGGCCGCCTCGCTTTTGCGCTTGGGCGATTTTGCTGGTTCCGCTGTCCGTCTCGACAGCTTACTCACCGAACGGCCGGACGATGTGTATCTATCCTTCCTCTTGGGCGCAGCCCACCACCACTTGCGCCAATATCCCGAGGCCGTCTCCGCATACAAGCGCGCCATTGACGTCCTACCCCCGGCATCGCCGCAGCGCACCGTGCGCCAGTGGAACCTGCGGTTGGCCTATATCGAGGCCCATGGCACCTACCCCGGCGATCTCGAACCGGCCTATCAGATCGGCTTGGCACCGCTGGCTGAGGCGTCACCGGTGCGCTTTACCGATGTGGCCGCAGCAACCGGCGTCGGCAAGCGCGACCGGGGGCGCGGCGTGGCGTGGCTCGACTACGACACTGACGGCGACCCGGATATCTTCGCCGCGGGCATCCAAGCTCCACACGCACTCTACCGCAACGACGGCAACGGTCGCTTTGCCGACGTATCAGCCGCAGCCGACCTAACAGACCCACGCGGCGGCTGGGCGGCCATTGCCGCAGACTACGATGGCGACGGACGCCCAGACCTCTTTACCACCCGCGAGGCCTGGGAAGGTCTCGCGCCCAACTCGCTCTACCGCAATCAGGGTGATGGAACCTTTCGCGATGTCGCGCCCCAAGCCGGAGTCGCTGGCGCGGACGACAGTTTCATGGCTGTCTGGACCGACTACGACAACGACGGCCTACCGGATCTGTATGTGGCCTCGGGCATCACCGGCAGCGGACTGCCCAACCGCCTGTACCACAACCAAGGGGACGGCACCTTTGCCGACCGCGGCACACAGGCCGGCGTGGCCTATCGCGGCAAAACCCTCGGCGTGACCTGCGGCGATTACGACGGCGACGGCGACAGCGACCTCTACGCCATTGACGTGGCCGCCCCTAATCGTCTATACCGCAACGACGGAAACTACTTCAGCGATGTCACTGCCGAAGCCGGCGTGGCCAAACCGAGCGAGGGCAGCTACGTGGGATTTTTCATCGACAGCGACGGTGATGGCGACAGAGACCTTTTCGTTTCGGCCATGAACTTTTACGAAGACATCGTGCAGTCGCAGGTCACGGGGCTGGCCTTGCGCCCGACCCGCGCCTATCTGTACCGCAACGACGGGACGACCTTCCGTGACATCGCCCCTCAGCAAGGGCTGGCCCGCTCCTTTGGCTCGATGGGCGCGGGCTATGGCGACGTGGACTACGACGGCCTAATCGACATCTACCTGACCAACGGCGGCCCCATAATGGCGCGCTTTGAACCCAATACGCTGTTCCACAATCGCGGCAACCGCTTCGCCGACATCACGGCCGCGGCCGGTGTCGGCAACCCGGGCAAGGGGCACGGCGTGGGTTTTGCCGACTACGATCTCGACGGTGATCTCGATCTCTATACCGCGGTCGGCGGCCACTACCCAGGCGATCTGTGGGCCAACAGCCTGTACCGCAACGAGGGCCACCACAACCACTTTCTCGGCGTGGATTTAGGACCTCAGGCCATCGGTGCGCAGTTGCGCTTGCGCGCTCAAGATCTGCTCGGAGTCGTGGAAATCAGCAGCGGTCCGGGATTCGGGTCGTCCAACAGCTTATCCCCGGCCCTCGGCTTGGGGACGCGAACCCGCGTCGATACCCTCGAAATCCGCTGGCCCACCGGCACACAGCAAGTGTACGCGGATCTGGAAATCGACCGCTTCCACCGCTTTGCCGAGCAGCCCTGAAATGGCGTGGCCACTGCTCTGCGCGGCATTCGCGCTCGCCTCCTGTGCCTCCGAGCCAGTACCAACACCGGATCCAGTCAATCACCTCGCCCGCGCCCGTGCTCACTTTGCGGCGACCCGCTTTGAAGAAGCGGCCGCAGCCGCCCGCGCCGGGCTAACCCTCGACTCGACGAACGCAGACCTCCACAATGTGCTGGCCTCGTCCCATGCGGCTCAGGGCCGCTACGCACTGGCCATAGAATCCCTCGAAACAACCGTCCGCCTCAAACCCGATTTCGCCATGGGCTTTGTGAACCTCGGCGGGATCTACACCAAGCTGGGCCAGTACGATCGCGCCGACACCTATCTTCAGCGCGCCGTCCAGCTCAATCCCGACAACTCACCAGTGCGCCGACGCTTGGGCGAGCTGTACTTGGCCACGGGCCGCGACGCCGAGGCCACTCGCGAGCTGCTCGAAGCCCTGCGCCTCTTTCCCAACGACGCCACGCTCTACTACTACCTCGGCCAAAGCCTCGCAGCCGAGGGCCGACAGACCGATGCCTTAGAGGCTTTTCAGCGCGCCACCTTGCTCGACATCGGCTTTGCCGACGCCTTCTATCGCCTCGCCACCCTCGCCCGCAAGGCCGGCCGCGACACCTTGGCGCAGCAGGCCCTAACGAGTTTTACGCACCTGCAAGCGCTCAGCGGCAAGGAGATCAAGCGATTGCGCGCAGCCATCCTCAACGCACCCGAAGAAGCCGCCCACCACTACAACCTCGGCCTGTTTTTCGTCCGGCACGGGTACTTTCCCCAAGCCGAGAACAAATTTGACCGGGCCGTCGCCCTGCGCCCGGGGGATCTCGCTCTGCTGAACCGCCTCGCTGGCGACCTCCTAAAGCTGCAACAACCCGAAGCTGCGCTGCGCTACTTACAGATCTCCCTCGACCAAAACCCAGAGTACTTTCCCGCCTTGCTCAACGCCGGCCACATCGCCGGCCAACTCAGACGCTACGACGAGGCCATCGCCTATTGCCGCCGAGCGGTTGCAGTGCGCCCGGACGACGCCGAGGGCTGGTACCTCCTCGGCTTGGGCTTGTTCAGCAAGGGGGAACGCGCCGCGGCCGAACAGGCGTTGCACCGCAGTCTAGCGCTGAGTGCGGACGATGCTGCACTGCGCGCTAAGACCCAGCAACTTCTCAACACCCTGCAACAACAACCCACAGAAACGCCGTGATCGCACTGCTTACACTCTTTTTCCCACTCTCCCTCACTCTCGCTTGCAGCCAGTCAGACCCCAGCGCCGAGGCTTGGTCCCAACACTACCAAGCCGGACGCACAGCCCTCGGCCAGAGTCGCTTTGACGAGGCCG
>JAPOYQ010000510.1 GCA_026706505.1 Gemmatimonadota bacterium | reverse complement strand
GGCGCTAGCGACCACTCCTACAGATCGACTTCGATGCCGAGTATGCGGTCGTCGCGCGCGTACTCCACGCGAAGCGGGCGCTCGCTACCCGCGGTGTAGGTGGCGGGCGGGGCCGCTTCGTCGACGAGCGCTCCGGACGCTACCTCGGTGGCAAAATCGGCACCGCTGGCGTAGTCGGTGCGCTCGGCTAGCTCGGCGTAGAAACCGCAGCGGGGCTGGCCCTGGTAAAAGGAGCCGGGTTTGGCCATTTCCCAGAAAGTCTTGGCCGGTCCCGTATAGTTGTACATCTCCAGGGCCAGATGACAGTCTAGTTCGACCAGACGGATGGGGGCACCGCCGCCGAGATCGGTCAGTTCGAGCGGCTGGACGGCCGTCCACAGGGCGCCGCTGCCGACGACGACCACCTCGCCTTGGGGCACTGCCGTCGGCAGAGAATCTACTTTGCGCTGGCCGATCCAGATTTCATCGACCTGCGCGATCTCGGTCCACACGAGCACGGCTTTGGCGCTGGTGCGCCGCGTCCAGGCGTCCAGGCCGCGCGGGGCGTAGAGGCCGATGGCGCGACCTTGCTCGTGTACGCCGTAGAAGTGGCCTTCTTCGGGAATGACCTGTCCGGGCGCGCGCGACGGCGTCGTTTGGAAGCTGAGCCACTGGTCGTCGAGTATATAACGGGAAAAGAGCACGCCGCAGCGCGCGCTATCTGGGCGCCGGTACTGCGCGTAAAATACGCTGGACTGCAGGGCGATAAAGATGACTTCCTGGGTCTTCAGTTCGCAGGAGGCCACGCCTAGAGAGAACGAGGGACTGTGATAGGTGCTCAGCGCCACGGGCTCTTCGCCGTGGGCTGTTTCGTCTATTTGCTGCGGCGCGTTGGGGCGCTGTAGCAGGTCGCCGATCCAGGCGGGTACCTGTCCGCCATCCAACCACGCGCGCACGTCATCGGCGTTAAAGGCGCTGGCGTTAAAGACGGCATGGCTATAGGCGCGGCTGAAGGGGCCGGCCCAGCAGCCGATGCCGGGGTGTATGTGTAATGCAGCGGAAAGGCCGAGGCGAGCGAGCATGATGCGGGCGCGGATGCGGGTGTGTTCGTCCTCTGTCAGTTCGGCCAAGCGGCCCAGCACGCGCACGGCGACAGAGGCGTAGTTGGGGCTATTGTACTCGGCAGGCAGGCCGTAGGTGTCCACGTGCGCCATCCAGCGCACCAGCTTTTCCCGGCCGCGCTGGCCGATGGTATCATCGCCTAACAACTGGCCGCCGAGGCAGGAGTTGGTGATGTCTTTGAGAACGATGTTGGTATAGGCTAGGGCTACGTCGATGCGTGCGATTTCCTCTAGGCCGAGCGCGATGGCGCGACGCATAGCCGCGACCAAGTCCGGGGGCAGGGCGTCTGATGTTTTGCACAGCACGGGAATGCAGTAAAAGAGCACGAACTGCACGGCATTGAGATCTTCGACGACTTCGTCTTCTAGCTCCCAGCGAAAATTGCCGCGGTGCGGTTGGGTGTCCCGCACTTCCTGGCAGGCGAGCACGGCGCGGAAGACGAGGGAGGCTTCGGCGATGTCCGCGGGTGCGCCGCTGGCCATCAGTTCAGAAGCCAGTTGAGCCGAGGGTATGGTGGCGTGAAAGATGCGTCCGCGCACCTGATGGGTTACCATGTGTGCTTGAGCGTCGTAATTTTTGGGCAGGGTCGGCGGTGATGGCAAGGTGGATTCCTCGGTGAAGTTGTGAGAATAGAAAGGAAGATGAAGTGAGTGTGAAAAAAAGTGATTTGCTGATCGGGGGCCAAATGTGTCCCCCAACATCTGGACGCTACTATCCCCTGTATAGCCCCGTAGACGGCACATTAGTCGCCGAAGTCGCCGATGCCAGTCGGGCCGACGTGGATCGGGCCGCTGCTGCTGCGCGCGAAGCATTTTATGCCGAGTGGAAGTTCTGCGGCATTGAGCACAAGCGCGCTTTATTCGCCAAACTGAAAGAGGTGCTCTATGCCATGGCCGACGAACTTGCAGCGGCCAAGGTCCAGCCCCAGGGGGGACCGGGCATCCCGCCGCTAGTAGAGCGCGTCATCGACTACTACGTGGGTAAACTAGACGACGGGGCGGGCGCGCTTATTGAACACGGCGATCAAGGCACTAATTATGTGTATAGGGAACCGCTGGGCGTCGTCGGTATCTTCGCTCCCTTCAACGGGCCGATGCTGGCCTCTCTTTTATCGGCAGTGCCGGCCCTGGTAGCCGGCAATACGGTCGTGCTTAAAGCGCCCGACCAAGAAGCACCACAGGCGCTCAAGACTATGCAGGCATTCCACGAAGCCGGTTTCCCTGCCGGGGTGGTCAACGCGCTCAGCGGCAAGGGGCCTGAGGTGGGTCAGGTGCTCGTCGCGCACCCAGGTACGCGTCTGATCAGTTTTACCGGCAGCACGGCGACGGGTAAAAAGATCATGGCCGCGGCCGCCGCAGATCTCAAGCGAGTGCAGCTAAATCTGGGCAACAAAACGGCGCAGATCGTCTTGCCCGATGCCGACCTCGAAGCGGCGGCGACGGCGACCGTGGGATCGGCCTTTCCCGGGCAGGCGTGCTCGGCAATAAGTCGGGTTTTGCTGCACGAATCGCTGCGCGACGAATTTATCGCTCTACTAAAAGAAAAGGCGCAGGCCGCAGGGCCCAGCATGTTGATCGACAGAGCGGCGGTAGAGCGCGTGGAGCGCTACGTCGAGATGGGCAAAGCACAGGGGTCTCTGCTGTTTGGTGGAGCACAGCCGTGGGGAGACGAGTACGCCAAGGGTTGCTATTTTGAGCCCACGGCTTTTGCCTTTGCAGATCAGTCCTCTCCGATTTGCCGCGATGAAATTTTCGGGCCGGTTGTATCCGTGCTGACGTTTGCTAGCGACGACGAGGCATTGGCGTTGGCCAACGATACGGACTACGGACTGCTCGTTTCGCTCTGGACCCGAGAGGCTGAGCGACAGCGCTATTTTGTGCGGCGATTGGAAGTGGGGATTGTGGCCATTAATAGCGCCAGTATGCTGAGCCATCGCACGCCCTGGGGTGGTTTTAAGCAGAGCGGCATTGGCCGGCGCTACGGCGAGATGGGTCTGGAGCCTTTTTTTGAATACAAAACGGTGTGGATCTCTTGAAAGGGGCGAGTTGAATCAGCAAACCTTGTGCAATTGCAGTCCCAGAGCGACGCCTTCCTGCGCCGCCTAAACCCAAATCATGGGAATTATAGTGCCCCGCCCTGATCTCAAAACCACTTTCAATACCGTTGCCTCGCTCTATGACGAAGTGAGGCCCGGATACCCTGATGAGCTTGTCAGGGATGTCTTGGATCTTTCCGGAATGGATAGAAGCGGAAAAATCCTAGAAGTCGGATGTGGAACCGGACAGGCTTCGAGATTATTTGCCCCCCTCGGTTGCGAAATGACCTGTTTGGATATTGGCCAAGATTTGATCGAGGTTGCGAGGGCACGACTCAACAACTACAAGAACGTCCGCTTCGTCCTGTGTCCTTTCGAAGATTGGGACTCGGCTAGCAAGTTTGACCTTGTGATCTCCGCGACTGCATTCCGCTGGGTGAATCCAAGAGTCAGATTCATTAGAGCACGTGACGCCCTAAAGGCTGGGGGATCATTGGCCATCTTCTCCAACCAACACGTAAGAAGAGACGAAGGTTTCTTTGCGGAAGTCCAGGAAGTTTATAGCGAGCATTATGTAGTTTCAGATTCCCCTCGGGATCCCAGTAATCCGACGACGTCAGAGTCCCCAGAACCTGGA
>JAPOYQ010000919.1 GCA_026706505.1 Gemmatimonadota bacterium | reverse complement strand
CCTGAACCTGATCAACGTGCTGGAGCACAGACCGCTAAAACTGGAGCTTTTCGACCTAGCCGGCCGCCGGGTGCGCCAGATCTCGGGACAAGCGCTGGCCGGTGCCCAGGAACTGGTCTGGGCCGGGCGGGACCAATCGGGCGATCTGGTGCCGCCCGGCCACTACTTTCTACGGCTCAAAGTGGAAAGCGACGCCCACAGCCAGAGCGTCAGCCGAATGGTGTCGATCGTCTATTGAAGTCCCGGCGGGACGTTGGGAATCTGTCCCGCAGCACTCACCCGCGGGCAACACGAGAATCTTCCTGCTAGATCGGAACGGCGTGCCGCCGTCACTGGCTCGGCTGAACGATTCCGCTTCCCTCGCGAATCACCAGGACCTTGTTGGAGGACAGGTCTTCAAAGCTCTCGACCAGACCGCTCGGCCAAAATACTTCCAGCTGGTCTACAGTAGTGCACTCGCCCAGGCCGAAGTGGACCCTCAAGTCGTTCTGCGATAGATAGCTCGAACCGCTCCGCACCTCATTGACCTGCGTCGCGTCCCCGCAGCGGAGTTTTACCCGAGCGCCGATGCCGTCCCTGTTGCTCTTGGTGCCTTCCGTCCGGATTATCAGATAGTTGTTTTGATCACCCCCGTCGTTGCGCAGCAGCGTCGGGAGATCGTTGAGCTCCAAGACGAATATGTCGAGGTCGCCGTCCTCGTCGTAATCCCCAAAAGCAGCGCCCCTGCTTACCTTCTCGATCTGCAGTCCCGCGCCCGAGGTCAGGGACACTTCGGCAAAGGTGCCATCCCCCGTATTCTCGAATAGCTGATTGGTCTGGGCATAGCTGACTCCTAAGTTCGCCCTGTCGACCTGCGGATAGACATGGCCGTTGGCGACGAAGAGATACTTGTCGCCGTCGTTGTCGTAGTCGAAGAACTCGGTGCCCCAGGCGAGGAACTGGAAGCTCTCCAACCCCACTCCCGCATCGAAAGTGAGATCCGAGAAAAACCGCCCTCCGTCGTTGTGATATAGGGTGTTCGTCTCTTCCCAGAAGTTGGTGACCAGTATGTCGAGATACGCGTCGTTGTCGTAGTCCCCGAAGGCGATGCCCATGCATCCCTGTGGCTGGCCGCCCTCGCCGTATGCCGCGCCCTTTATCCAAGCCACGTCGGCAAAGGTCCCGTCGCCTTTGTTCTCGTAGAGATAGTTGGGCCCCGTATCGTTGGCCACGTAAATATCCGAATCGCCGTCATTGTCGTAGTCTCCTGCAACTACACCGAGTCCGTACAGCATGTCGCGATCCACGAGACCGGCTGAGGCAGTCGCATCGGAAAAGACGCCCTCGCCCTCGTTGCGGTAGAATACGTCCGCCGCCCCCCGCATCCCGTGCGGTCCGAAATGGACGGTCAACCCCCGCCACTCGTGCCTCCTGTCGGGAGTGGTTTCCATGAAGTGATCGAAATCGACGTAGTTCGCCACGTACAGGTCGAGATCGCCATCGCGGTCGGAGTCGAAGAAAGCACATCCAGTGCTGAATGTCTCATCGCCGAAGACTCCGGCGCGCTGCGCGACATCGGCAAAAGCCCCATCTCCCCGATTTTCGTACAGCGCGTTGCTGCCGTAGTTGGTCACGTAGATGTCCGCATCCCCGTCGTTGTCGTAATCGGCCACGGCGCAGCCCATTCCCCAACCGGTGTCCCCGAGACCCGATTCTTCTGTGGCGTTCGAAAACGTCGCGCCCTCGTTTCGATAGAGGGCATTGCTCGGATGATCCCGGCCGGGAAATCCTCCCACTCTCGACCCGTTCAGCACGTACAGATCCAGGTCCCCGTCCCGGTCGTAGTCGAAAAAGGCCGCCCCCCCCATGAAGGCATCGACCACGTACTGCTGTTCGCCATCACCGGAGACGTTCATCAAGGTGACGCCGACCTCTGCTGCGACATCGACAAACTGCACGCGGGTGCCGAGCACGAGCCCGTCGTCGGCCTGCAAGTGGCCACAGAGGGAGATCGAAATGAGAAAATAGAGCCCAGAGGTATAGAGGCGAGATCCGCGAGCCATCCGGTGTCAGCTCATGGTCCGTTCTCGTCTGCCGACTCCAGTCGGCGGGCGATCTCGAACTGCTCATCTGCTTCGTGGTACCTGCCCGTTTTTAGGTAGGCGTCGCCGAGACAGCGATGGTATTCGGCATTGGCAGGGTCGAGAGCGATGGCGAGCTTGTACTCATTGATGGCGCTGATGTCCCGTCCCTGTCTGAAATAATGCACGGCGAGCTCGAAGTGAAAATGCGGATTGTCGGGGACTAGGGCGACGCTGCGTTCGAGTTCGGCGATGTTGCCTTCGCGCTGCTTCTGGAATATCTGCATCGCCCTCTCGCCCTCTTCGCGATTCCCTTGCTTGAAATAGGCGTTGGCGAGACCGAAATGCGCTTCTGTGTTGAAGTAGTCTAGTTCGATGGCCTTCTCATACTGCGCGATCGCCTCTTCGGCCCTTCCGGTCTGGGCATACACAGCTCCCAAGGCGTAGTGGAACAGCGCGTTGTCCGGCTCGCGCTCAATTGCCTGCTTGTACTGGTCGACAGCCTCCTCGTATTTCCGGGTTCTGGAGTAAATCATACCGAGGCGATAGCGCGAGTACGCAAGGTCGGGATCCACCGTCAGGGTCTTTCTGTACTGGGCCACGGCTTCCTCGTAGTTGCGCTGCCGTTCATAGGCCATGCCGAGGTTGTGCTGGAACCAGCCGTTGTCGGGGGCCAGCTCAACCGCCTTGCGGTGTTCCTTTACGGCGGCCGCGAGTTTGTCTTGGTCTGCCATTGCCGCGCCCAAGGGCACATGTGATTGTTCGGTGTAAACCAGCCCTAGCTTGTCGTGCGCATCTGCGCGACGGGGGTCGAGCCGCAGGGTTGCGGCAAATGCGTCTGCTGCTTCGCTCAGTCTGCCGATGGCCATGTACGCATTTCCCAAGATGTAGTGGATCGCCGGTTCATTCTCGTCCAGCTTTGCCGCCTGCTGCAGTTCTGCTATCGCTTTGGCGTATTCCTGTTCCCGGAGATAGATGGCTCCAAGTCGATAGCGAGAGGGACCGTAGTCGGACTTGAGCCGGAGCACAGTCTTGAAGTGCTCCGCCGCCTCGGTCGGTTTTCCCTCCTGCGAGTGGATCATGCCGAGCCCGTGATGAGCGAGGAAGTATGTCGGCTCGGATGCGATCGCTCTTTCGTAGGCATCCTTCGCTTTTTCGCGATCCCGGCGGATCAGGAAGATCTTGCCCAGCTTGTAGAGAGACGGCGCATAGTCGGGGTCGATCTCCAGTACGCTCTCGAATTCCGCCTCTGCCTCTCGGAATCTGTTCTGCAGAGCATAGACGAAACCGAGGCCGTCGCGCGGGCGAACATCAGTCGAGTCCATCTCGATCGCTTTCCTGTATTCCCGCTCGGCGCTCTGGAAGTCACCGCTCTGCACATGGCGCAGACCGAGTCTGTAGTGGTGTTCACTCTGTCGGGCCAGGAGTCCGTCGGACTCCTGGCTGAGAAGCGTCTGGGGGCATACCAAGTTGGCGACGCAGCAGACAGCGAATGCCGCGCAGCAGACGAGCAGTCCGGCCCCAGCATTGGGGCCGCCACCGCGAGCTGTCCGTCGCCAGCATTGGCGACGCAACTCAGTGCTGGTTATGGTGAAAAAAGCGATTGTCAATAGGCCACCGCAACGACGCCGCTGCTGGTCTCCTGCTCTGACTGCACGTCCACCACCAGCCGGTACAAATACACCCCCGGCGACACCAGCTCGTTCGAGTTGTCTCG
>JAPOYQ010000871.1 GCA_026706505.1 Gemmatimonadota bacterium | reverse complement strand
TTCCTCGCCGTGCGGCCCCTCATCTTGCAGGAGCTGCTCCTGCCAACCGCGCCGCTGACCATCAACGCGGTGTCCGGCTATTCCGGTGGGGGGAAAACGATGATCGCCGAATACGAAGGGGAGGACGAGCACAAGCCTTTCTGTCTGTACGGCCTCGACAGCGCGCACAAGCACTTGCCCGAGATCTGGAAATTCAGCGGGTGCGAAAAGCAGCCGCTCTTTGTGCCGTCCGTCGATCATTCGTTCTGCGGCATGGTCGTCAGCACGCCAGTGCCTACGGAACTTTTCACCCGTCCCCGCGTCAATCGCGAAGCCGTGTACGAGGTCTGGCGCGCGTACTACGAGGACTGCCCCTTTGTGAAGGTGGTCGCACCCCAAGCCGCTGTACTGCGCGACGACAAATTCCTCGACCTAACGGGATTAAGCCACACCAACTTCGTCGAGCTATCGGTCTGGGGCGACCCAGAGCAAGGATTGATTTTAGTCGGGCGGCTCGACAACCTCGGCAAAGGAGCGTCGGGCAATGCCGTGCAGTGCCTCAATCTGATGCTCGGCTGCGACGAGACCGCAGGGCTAGTCTAGATGCTCGTCGATAGCCACTGCCATCTCGACCAATTCGCCGATGCCGACGCCGTGCTCGCGGCAGCCGTCCAGGCTGGGGTAGGGCAGGTCGTCGCCGTCAGCGAAAGCGCCGACTCCATGCGCGCGGTACTCGCGCTCAAGCGGCGGCACTCGGACCAGGTGCTGGCCGGGTTGGGCTTGCATCCGGCGTGGATTACCCAAGCCACAGACGCAGAAATCGCCGAAGGACTCGCCTATTTGGCCGCGCATCTGCCCGAAGCCGATGTCCTCGGCGAGGTCGGCCTCGACTACAAATGGGCGACTAGTCCAGAGCAGCAGGCCCAGCAGCAAGACGTCCTCACGCAGCAGCTCGACTTAGCGGCTCAGTGCGGCAAGCCGATCAACTTGCACTCGCGCCGCGCCCAGCGGCAGACCTTGGAGCGGGCCGTGGAATTTCGCCGCCATACTAAGCTCAATGCCCAACTTCACTGGTTCACCCAGTCCAAGAAACTCGTGCGAATCTGCCGTGCGGAGCGGATCTACGTGTCCGTCGGTCCGTCCGTCCTGTGCGATCCGCAGACCCAAACCGTGGTCGCAGAAATCGACCACGAGTTGCTGCTGTTGGAAACGGACGCGCCCGTGCCCATTGGCGGAGTTGCGGGCCATCCAGCGCGGGTGGCAGAAGTCGCCACCAAACTAGCTGAACTCATCGGGTTCACCGAGGAAGAGGCCGCGGCCAATTTTGCGCGCTATTTGGGCAAACTGCCGTGAAAACATCGATATTATGGGAAATGCTATAGCAGTCCTGAATGCCCTGAACGATTCGAGATGCGGATCGTCATTCTGCGTCCATCTGCGCCATCTGCGGATTATCTTATGAATGATTTAGGAAGGCTATATCAGCGCAATTAGGTAAATAGGAGGAACCATGCCAACGAGTATTTTTGCCCTTGCTTGCGCCCTCGTCTTTTGCGGGCTAGCAGGGCCAGCGAGTGCCCAGAGCTTGGAAAGCCTGATCAGGTTGGGCGAAGAAGAAGTCAAACTACAGCCCCTTTCCGCGTCCGACCTGCCGGCCCTAAATCAGGATGTGACCGCCGGTAAGGCGCGCCTGCCCGGCAGCTTAAGCGCGGATCAGACGCGCATCGGTCAGGATAGCGATATAGACCCGGACACATATATCGTCGGCCCCAACGACGTATTGCAACTCTACATCTGGGGCGAATTCGACAAGCCCTACACCTTGCAGATCGACCCAGAGGGCTACGTTCTCATCCCCACCGTCGGCTCGTTTCACATTTCGGGCCTGTCACTAACCGCAACCAAAGAGCGTCTCTCAACCGCAGTCCAAAACAAGTATCCTAACGTGGACATCAGTATTTCCCTCGTGAGTATGCGCTTCTTCACCGCGTACGTCACTGGTGCGGTGCTGAACGAGGGCAGCTTCACCATCTATCCGACCACGCGGGTTTTAAATATAATCAAACAGGCTGGCGGCTTTAGGAGCCGATTGCAACATATCGAGTTATCGGGTCAGGATGCCGGTGGAGCCACTAACCCCAACACAGGCCGACGCTCCATCCAACTGATCCACCGCGACGGCACCAGCGAGCGCGTGGATCTCGACATGTTCCTCGCCACCGGCGACCTCGCACACAATCCCTACGTGCGCATGGGCGACGTGGTCCACGTCTCGTTCCGCAAGCATTCGGTGACCATCTTCGGCGCGGTCAACCAAGAGGGCGAATACGAGTTCCTACCCGGGGACACCCTCGGCGACCTCGTGACATTGGCCAAGGGCTTGAACCGCTCCAAACCGCTGATCAGCGCCGAACTCTGGCGCTTTCAAGAGGGCACCGATCAGGCCGAAGTCATTGAGCTAGGCAGCGCCAAAGAGACGCTGGAGGAACTGAACTACGAAACCATCCGCCATATTGAGCTGCGCCCCAACGACGCGATCTTTATCCGCGCGCAATCGCTGTGGCAGTCCACGCACACGGTCGTGATCTCTGGTGAGGTCCGGTTCCAAGGCCGCTACCGCATCGACCCCGGCGTTACCCGCATCAAGGACGTGGTGGCCGCGGCCGGCGGCCTAACCGATGAGGCGTCTCTCATAGGTGCCCGAGTAATCCGCACTAGAGTACGAGCCGAAAGCGACCCGCAGCTAGAGCAGCTAAAGAGACAGAGCGAGGTGGCGGGCCTCACCGACATGAACATCGAGGATCGGGCTTATCTCAAGACCAAAACTCGAGAGGAAAAGGGGCGGATCGCTGTCGATTTCGAGCGGTTGTTTGTGGATGGCGACGAGGGGCAAAACATCTTGCTCGCCAGCGGCGATGTGATCTTTTTCCCCATGCAGCGGCACACCATCAACGTCAGTGGTCAAGTGCAGCGAGCCGGGCTGATCGACTATGAGCCAGGCCGCAAAGTGAGTTACTACATAACCAAGGCTGGCGGGTACTTGCACGACGCCGACAAACGCAACGCCCGCCTAGTCCGGGCGCGCACGGGCGTCCGCGAGCAACTCCTCAATCCCAATCGCTTTCATCGCCATCAATGGTCATCGCTCAAGGGCGTCCACGAGAGACTCAAAGACGACCTGATCGTCGAGGTCGGCGACGAAATATGGGTGCCCCAGAAGGAGCGCGTCGATTACTGGACACTCACCCGAGAGATTATTCCCACCGTCTTCAATATCCTGACCCTCGCGGCATTGGCGAAGGGGGCTTTTTTCTAGAATAAGAATCCCAAGGAGCACTATTAATGAATACCCCCAAAAAAGAAATCGACATCATCGATCTGCTAACGGCGCTGCACGCGGGCCGCTGGCTGATCATCGGCGGCACCTTGGCCATCTGCGTCTTGGCCGGTGGCCTCAGCTTCCTCTTGCCAAAGGAATACGAGGCCACCGTGCAAATTCTGCCCCCCCAAGAGAAGAAGCAGAGTTTTGGTTTTTCCAGCATGCTCGCGTCCTTACCCATACCCGCCGTGCGCCTCGGGGAGCGGGGCACGCCATCTGACATTTCTCTCGCCACCATCGGGAGCGCGACGACGCGGCGGCGGATGGTCGAGAAATTCGGTTTGATGCAGCGCTACGAGGCCCGCACTCTGACTGACGCGATTGAGGCCCTCGCCGACAATACCACGGCCGCCATGACCGAAGAGGGCATGCTTGCGGTATCAGTCCTAGACTAAGACCCGCAAATGGCCGCCGACATTGCCA
>JAPOYQ010000179.1:1844-3789 GCA_026706505.1 Gemmatimonadota bacterium | reverse complement strand
CTGATCTACATCATGTGGATCGTGGCCACCGCCATCCCCGAGTGGGGCCTGACCAGCTTTCTGCTGACGGATATCACCAGTCCAATCTACAACGCCACGCCCGAGAACAACTGGGCCGAATTGCTGCATCCCTTCATCCCGGACTGGATCATTCCCCACCACAACTTCGACCAGGTACAGAATTTTTTTGAAGGAGCACCCCAAGGCCAAGGCATTCCCTGGATGCTGTGGCTGCGGCCTCTGGCCTATTGGATTCCCTTCGTCCTAGCCCTCTACTTGGCCATGATCTCCATTATGGTGATCTTGCGCAAGCAGTGGGTCGAGCACGAGCGCCTCGTCTTTCCCGTGGTCCAGGTGCCCCTTTCCATGATCCAGGACGCCGCCACCGGGCCCTCGCTGATCAAGCCGTTTTTCAAAAATCCGCTGATGTGGCTGGGTTTTGCCATACCAGCCATCCTCCAAAGCCTCAACGGGCTCAACCCCTATTTCCCCTCCATCCCGCGCCTCTATTGGGGAACGCACCTTTCCCTTTTCAGAGATACCATTACTATCCCGTTCATTCTGAGTTTCCAGATGCTAGGCTTTTCCTATTTCGTCAACCGAGACATCCTCTTCGGCCTGTGCTTCTTCCACCTGCTTAATGTCATCCAGCAAGGCATCTTCGCCTATCTGGGAATCCAGAAGATCGATCCGCTGCTCAGTGTCTATACCCGCGGCGGCCCCATGGTCGCCCATCAAGGCTTGGGAGCCTTCATCGTCTTGGTTCTCTTTGGCCTGTGGACGGCTAGAGGTCATTTGCGCGCCGTCTTGAGCAAAGCGCTTAAGAAAAACCCCGCCGTCGACGACAGCGGCGAGATCCTCTCCTACCGGGCGGCAGTCCTAGTACTGGGCGGCAGTCTGCTCTTTATGGGAGTGTGGATTTGGCAGTCGGGGCTGCCGGCCTGGATCACGCCCTTTTATCTTTGCCTAGCTTTCATTCTCTTCATCGGTCTAACGCGCATCGTAGCCGAAGGAGGGATAGTTTACATTTTTGCCCCGATGACGGCCTCGGACTTCGTAGTGGCCGGCTTTGGGACGCGGGCGTTGGGCCCTTCGGGGATTGTGGCGATGGCGTTCACATTCGTCTGGGCCAGCGACATTCTCACCTTTGTGATGGCCTCCTGCGCCAACGGTCTAAAGCTGGCTCAGGAGACGATTAGGCGGAATCGGCGTTTGATTTTCTGGGGCATGATCGTAGCCATTCTGGTGGCCATCGCCAGTTCGGTCTGGGCCATGTTGGCCATAGCGTATAAATACGGCGGCATCAATACAGACAAGTGGTTTTTTGGCGTGGGTTCGCGCTATCCATTTGAAAATGCCGCTTTTCGCATGCAAATCCCCGAAGGGCCTCACTGGGAGAACTGGATCTACACGGGCATCGGGGGTACCATCATGGGGCTGCTGATGGTGGCGCGCCAGCGCTTCTTGTGGTGGCCTTTTCACCCGCTCGGTTTTCCGGTGAGTCTGCTCTTCGGCACCGTGTTTTTCAGCGTCTTGCTGGCTTGGCTGATCAAGACGGTAGTGATTAAGTACGGCGGTCCCCAATTGTATTTGAAGACGCGCCCCTTTTTTTTGGGGTTGATCCTGGGTCAGTTCGTCACCGCTGGATTCTGGCTGGCGGTCAGCTATTTCACCAAAACTCCTGGAGGGTACAATTATCTGTCGGGATATTTTTGATGCGAATCCCCTAGTCTAGTCCTACGAGGCAGGGTGGAATTCGGTTTGAGTTGCGCCCCAACTCTTTATATTTATAGCAAAGTCGGCCTACTTACTCTGTAAAGAGGGATGTCCGAGATGACTCACTGCAAAAGTACCTCCCGATTGGAGCAGGTTTACTTTCTCGCCGTGTTCTCGCTGTGCCTTTTGGCCTGTTGGACGGGTCGGAGTCGAGCGCAGCCGCCCGATC
>JAPOYQ010000179.1:0-1834 GCA_026706505.1 Gemmatimonadota bacterium | reverse complement strand
GATCAGGGCTACAGCATATCCGCGGAAGGGATCGTGGTGGACAGGGCCGAGCAATGGGAAGCGTGGGGCCGGCCCGATCACGCGGTGACAATAGATCCTGCAACCCATACGGCCGCGCCGCGCCGCCTTAGCAAAAATATCAATGTCATAGGAGATACGGAGCAGTTCCGCATCAGGATCGGCGACCAGAAAGCATATGATAAACTGGTCAGGACCCTGAACCGAGAGGGTGCCTCGCTGCCGCTCAACATAGTCACGGGCCCGGCCTATGTAGCCGGTGCCCCAATTTTGCACATGAAAGCGGATAAAAAGAAAGGCATAGAGGTAGGCGATCCCGTGATCTGGTATTTCTGCCAAGGAGGCATTAGGGAGGCACCCTACCACTCGGAAATGGCCGCCAATATCCTCGACGGCGATCCGAGTACCTACTGGGAACCGAGCACCGAGGTGACCGAGGAAGAGTACCATGCTCTGCCTCCGGGCGAACGGGGGCCTATTTATTATTTCGCCAAAGACGGGGCCGGCCAGGAGCGTCGCGTTGACCAGAATACCTACGAGCAGACCAGTACCAGTGAGCGGCGGATCCAGTACAACAGCCGCTCCCTAGAAAAGTGGTACGTAGATGTGGAGTTGGGCCGGGTGGTGCCGGTCTCGAAGATCGTGCTGCGCTTTGTGGACGAGGAGGTAGGCGAGCCCTTCCGCCAGTTCCGCATCCTCACCACGCCTTCGCAAAAGCGGGACGCCACTTTGAGCCTGACTGCGCGCACAGTGACACCCAACGAGGATCGGCGAGTAATCGAATTCGACAATTTGCTTGCAAACGATCCGAGTAGGAATTACCTGCTAGTACACCGGCTACGCATTCAAATCACGGACAGCAAATTCGACAAGTTCAAGGAGGTCTCCGAGCGAGAATATATGGATCTGCCTCTGGGGGACCAGGGGGGCATCGATTACTTCATTGTGAATGCGATTGGCAAAGAGACCAAGGTGGACAAAGCGGTCTTCGATCAGGTTCCCGCCGATCGCCAGAGCCGGCTGGTCTACTACCAGCGGGAACGCCCCCGCCTAGCGGATATCGAGGTGTGGGCCCAGGGGAACAATATCGCCCTAGGCGTTATCGAGGGCGGCGGCAGTGTCAACCTGCTTGGGCCATTGACGGCGGCAGAGGGATTTGACGGGATCTACGACACCCATTTTAGGCAGGAGGTCTGGCAACCAGACCCCCGCTTTGAGGACAGAGGCACGCTCATCGTAGATCTGGGAGCCGTCTTCTGGATCGATCAATTGCGCTGGGTGGGAAGTATTTCCAGCAGTCATGAGTACTTGACCCGCGTCTCGGACGGTAGCAGAGACACCAACGGCAATCTGAAGTGGACGCAAATAGACCGGAGCGAGAAAGGCGTGACCCGGGTAAATTACGAACAACTCTTGGAGCGTCCCATGCGGGTGCGCTACTTGTGGTCCCGGTCCACGGTGGATTTCCAGCGCGCCGCGGGGAGTGGAATCCTCGCGGACGGGTTCAGGGAAGTGCAGGTCTTTGGCGAGGGGTATCCCCCAGAGGTTGTTCTGACTTCGCCCATGATCGAGTTGCCGGGCGCGTTCATCCTAGGCAAGATAGAGTGGGAAGCCGATATCCCCGATCCCAATCTGGTCGATGTGGAAATCCGCACCCGCACCGGAGACCGTTTGATAGAGAGAACCGAATACTACGGCAGCGGCGGCGACTCCAAGACCGAAGCGGACTACAATAAATTGCCCGCCAAGTTCCAGGGCCCTGTGGTCACCAGCAGGATCCCGGGAGGTGGATGGAGTCCTTGGAGTCAGAAATACA
>JAPOYQ010000612.1 GCA_026706505.1 Gemmatimonadota bacterium | reverse complement strand
CACCTTATCTACCACCCGCCGGCCCGCGGCCTCCAAGCGGTCGAGCAGATCCGACTCTACAGCGTCATCGACGACGACGAAGCCGTCGTTGAAATAGGTCGTTTTGAAATCGGTCATCGCGGATTCCTTTTGTCGGGGTAGTGGCGCTACCTCTGTTGGCTTTGTGCGCGCGCTTGGCGAATCCAGCGGTGGGCGTTGGGATGGTCGGGAACTTGCAGCAGCAGTTGTTCCCACGTGGCAATGGCCTCGCGCAAGCGCCCTCGCGCCGCATAGGCATATCCCAAGTCTTGGTAGGCTTCCACCAAATCCGGCTGCACCCGGCGCGCTTGTTCATACGCCAATATAGCTCGGTCCGGCTGCCCCATGCGAAAGAGCACCGTGCCCATGCCCAAATGCGCTAAGCCGTGCTGCGGATCCAGTTCGACAGCCCGCTGGAAAGACTCCAGCGCCTCTGTGAGACGCCCCTGCCGGCCATAAGCCGTGCCTAGTTCGCTGTGCGCCGAGGCGTCTTGCGGCATTACTTCGAGCCGTTGTTGGAGATTTTTCACCTTCTTGTGCAGTGGAAAGAAGCGCTCGAAAAGTTGCTGCTCTTTTTGCGCGTCTGCTGTACGCCCCAGCTTGTTGTACACGCCCACTAGTTGCAGGTGAGGGTTGGGCTCCCAAGGGGCCTGCTCTGCGGCCTGTTCAAAGGCGGCCGCTGCGGCTTGCAAGCTATCGGCTCGCATGTTCGCCAGCCCCAACCAAGTGTGGTACTCCCAAGACGAGGGCACCAAGGCGACGGTTCGCTCAAACGACTCAATGGCCTCGGCGAGGCGGTTTAGGCCGAGATAGGCTCGGCCCAAGTAGAAGTAAGAATCCACAGAGGTGGGATAATCGCGCACGGCGTCTTCGAGCACCTGAGCTCCCTCTTCGTAATGCCCTAGGCCGGTGACGAGCAACAGCCCGAGGTGAAAGCGCAAAGGCAGCGAATCCGGCGTCTGCCGCAGCCCCTGTTCGAGCACGGCTCGCACCTCGCCGTAGCGCGCCGCAGCGAACAGGGCCTTGCTGGCCTTGAGATAATCGTCGGCCTGCCAGTGCGGCTCGCCGACCGCAGGCAAGGACGCGGTGGTTGGCTGCTCTTGGACCATGGCTGGCTGGTCTGTTGGAATCTCCTCTTCGTGCCCCGTTGCACCGCTTCGTGGAACAACCGCTACCTCGTCGCGGCCCTCGCGAATTTCTAGGTAGCGACGCAAGGGCGGCGACTCCAACACTTGCTGCCGGCCCGCTGGCCAACGGATTTCCACCGCGTCGATCTGCTCGTGCGTTCCTAGGCCGATCAGCAGTCGCTGGTCGTGCCCGGCTTGAAAGCCATAACCGCGATGCACCTCGCGCACGAGGTCTAAGCCATCGGCTCGCACGCGCACTCGAGCACCAATCGCGTCCCGATTGCTCGCGGAGCCGATCAGCTTTAGGCCCAGCCAGTTGTTGCGGTTGCCCCCGTCGTTGCGCAGCAGGGTTGGAGTGTCGTTGAGATTGACGATTAACAGATCGACGTCCCCATCGTTGTCCATATCCCCGAGGGAAGCGGCCCGGCTGACCTTTTCAACGGCCCACCCCGCCCCCATTTGGCCCCCAACTTCGGCAAAGCACCCCCTGCGATTTTGGTACAGCAAGTTGCGCTGGGCATAGCGCAGGCCGGAGGCATAGCTGTTTAACTGGGGATAGAGGTGCCCATTGGCCACGAACAAGTCTAGCCAGCCGTCGTTGTCAAAGTCGAAAAAACCGGTGCCCCACCCTAAGTAGGGCAACGCGATTCCCCCGAGACCGGCCTCGTACGTGGCGTCGGTAAAGCGCAAGCCACCTTCGTTGCGGTAGAGCGTGTTGACGTCGTTGGAAAAATTCGTCACGAACAGGTCGAGCCGCCCGTCGCGATCAAAGTCGCCGCTGTGTACTCCCATGCCAGCTTGGTCTTTGCCATAGCCGCTAAAGGCCACGCCCGCTTCGATACCGACCTCGGTTAGCTGCCAAGCGCCGTCATTGCGCAGCAGCAGGTTGGGGGCCGTATCATTGGCCACGTAGATATCGAGATCGCCGTCTGCATCGAGATCGCCGAAAACCACGCCGAGGCCCGGATAGGCGTATTGGTCCAGCCCGGTGGCCGCGCTTTTGTCGATAAAGCGGCCCGCGCCCGCATTGGCGTACACTCGGTCGGGCTGGCGGGTGAAGCCGCCGGGGCCGCAAAATACGTCCAGCCCTTTGTAGGGACATTTGACGTCGGGACTCGGGGGATTTTCCACGTCAAAGGCCACGTAATTGGCAACGTACAGGTCCAAGAGGCCATCGCCATCCAGATCGCCAAAGGCCGCGCTGGAGCCCCAGCTCTCATCCGCCACGCCAGCCGCTTGGGCGACCTCGGGGAAAGCCTGTCCACCATCGTTGCGATAGAGCCGATTGGGGCCTAGATAGGTCGCGTACACATCGGGATCGCCGTCGTTGTCAAAGTCGCCTACGGCACAGCCCATGCCCCAACCGCTCGGCCCTAAATCCACTGGGACCTCGCGGAAGCGTCCGCCTTCGTTGCGGAAAAGCCGATTCCGCGCCTCGGCCGATGGCTGCTCCAGCCGGGTTCCATTGACGAAGAAGAGGTCTAAATACCCGTCGCCATCGTAATCGAGAAATGCGCTGCCCGCCGACGCGGACTCGGCGATATAGTGTTGCTCGGCGCTGCCGGAGACGTTGGTGAACTGCAAGCCGGTTTGGACACCGACATCGACGAATTGTGGGCGCGGACTGTGAGAGGGGGAGTTGTTGCATCCCAAGAGCAAGATCAATGCGGCGCTGACTGCGTTTAGGTGGTACATTGTCTAGACTCTGATGTATGGGATTTTTGGATTGCCTTGATTGAGGGGCGGCCGCTCGTGAAAAGTTTTATTCGATTGCTACCTGCATTCGTCGTTGCCTGCGCTGGCGAACAGGCGACCGAAACTCGCACCGATCTTGTGTATCCCCCTGTAGTGCAGACCTATTGCGGCATGTGCCACGCCACACCTGAGCCGAGCGTGTTGACGCGCCGGGTGTGGCCCGAGAAGGTGTCGCTGATGTTCGACTTGCTGTGGCAGCAGAGGAATATACGGCTATCTGAAGAGGAACGCCGGATATGTTTGGATTTCTACGTGGAAAACGCGCCCGAAGCGTTTGCTGTCCTGCCCCCGGATACGAGCGATGTGGCGCAATTTTTCAGGAAAATTCCCTTGGGACATCCGGTGCAGGACTCCGCGTCGCGCCCCGCGATCTGCAACGTCGCCGTCGGCGACTTAGACCAAAATCGCCAGCCCGACATTCTGGTCTGCGACGCCCAGTACGATGTCCTGTCGTGGATTCACCAAGAGGGCAATCGGGGCGTGGAAACGCCGCTTGCGGAATTGAAGGCACCCGCGCGGTCGGAGGTTTTCGACTTGGAGGGCGATGGCGATTTGGACATCGTCGTCGCGCTATTGGGCCAATTGATGCCCACGGACGAACTCCTCGGGGAAGTGGTACTGCTGGTCAACGACGGTCGCGAGTCCTTTACGCCTTTTCCGCTGGCAACGGGCGTCCCCCGGGTGGCGGACGTGCGGCCTGCCGACTTGGACGGCGACGGCGACTGGGACTTTGCGCTCGCCATGTTTGGCTGGCGTCACACGGGCGAAGTCGCGTGGCTAGAATACAAATCCGGCGACCAATACAACGAGTTGCATACCTTGTCGAGCAAAAGTGGCTGCACGCACGTGCCCATCGGCGACCTCAATGGCGATGGCAAGCCCGACATCGTCGCTCTGATAACCC
>JAPOYQ010000096.1 GCA_026706505.1 Gemmatimonadota bacterium | reverse complement strand
CCTTTTATTTTAACTGAAAAATAACATTTCCAATATTTTATATATTAACATTTTGTCTATTGACATGCTTGTGCTCTTTCGATATGGTTCTCGGCACTTTCTTTACCTGTCGTTTTCTTGCTTCTCGTCCTGTCCTGCTCTCACAATGCACTCACAGAATAGAGTTGTCGGGTGCAGCTAATTGCAATTAGATCGAATGCCGTATAGAAATTCCGCACAGTCGAGGAGGCATGAACCCTTTCACCATGATCGACCGAATCGAGGATCTGGCGTCACTGAGGGCCGGTTCGGTGGAGCCGTTGCAGGCCGAGGTCTTCCGGCTCACCGATCCATCGCGCCATCTCGCACTGCAGGACGCGACGGGCGGGTTGCTAGCTCGCTGTTCGCTGTGGAGGGCCCGCGACGCCCACGGCGTGCCGACCACAGACGGCCTGATCGGTCACTATGCCGCTCTCGACCCCGACGCCGGTAGGGAGTTGCTGGAACACGCCTCAAACTGGCATTGGTCAGAAGGGCGTGAACGGGTCATCGGTCCAATGGACGGTTCCACGTGGCACCGATACAGGCTGCTGACCGAGCGCGGGACGGAACCGACCTTCTTCCTAGAGCCCGATAATCCCGACGACTGGCCTCGGCATTTCACTGACGCCGGATTCGTTCCGCTGGCAACCTATACCTCGGCGCTCAATTCAGACCTCAGCCAGTTCGACCCACGCTCCGACCGGCGGCGGGCCGAGTTAGCACGGAACGGCATTACCATTCGGACGATCGCCCTCGAGCGTTTCGACTTCGACCTCGCGGCTATTCACGAGCTATCGCTTGAGGCGTTCGCGCGCAATTTCCTCTATAGCCCCATCGCGCTCGAGGCCTTCATTGCCTCCTACACTCCGATCCGTCCCCATCTCGTGCCCGAGCTCGTCCTTCTCGCGGAGCGCGACGGGCAACTCGTCGGCTTCATCTTCGGCATCCCGGATCTCATGGAGTCGGCGCGTGGACAGCCCCGACGCACGGTAGTTGTCAAGTCGATGGCCGTACATCCGGCGTGCGCTGGAAACGGCCTCGGCGGTCTGTTAGTGGATGATTGCCAGCGGGCGGCAAGGAAGCTCGGGTTTCAGCGCGCCATTCACGCCCTGATGCACGAAACCAACCGGTCGCGGAGCATCTCGGCTCGCTACGGCACCATCATCCGTCGCTACACTCTCTACGCGAAGTCGCTGTCCGAGAATGAACATTAGCCAGATCCTGATCGATCAGGCCACGTTGCGGCCAGAGCAGCCCGCGATCGTCGAGGCGGCGGGAGGGAGCACGCGCACACTCACCTTTGGTCAGATCGCGGAACGCTCTGCGCGGGCCGCCGCGCTTCTGTGCGCGGCGAAGCTCCACAAGGGGGATCGAATACTTCTATTCCAGCCGATGTCCATCGAGCTCTACGTCGCGCTCTTGGCGATCTTCCGTCTCGGCCTGGTGGCCACTGTCCTCGACCCCTCGGCCGGACGCCGGCATATCGAGCACTGCTGCAGCATCGCCCGGCCCAAGGCGTTCCTCGGCCCGGCCCGGGCGCACCTCCTGCGGTTTTCCTGCCGGGGTTTGCGTCGAATCGAACGGCACTTTGTGACCGCAGGCTGGGCCCTTGATGCAACCCGGTGGTCCAGGCTCGAACGCCTTGAGCCCCTGAACTCGATTACCGCCTGCGATTCGTCGCACGACGCCCTGCTCACCTTTACCAGCGGCAGCACCGGAGTCCCGAAGGTGGCGGTCCGCAGCCACGGTTTCCTATTAGCGCAACACGAGGTCCTGGCCGAGTGCATCGATCTTGAGCCCGGCGAAGTGGACCTCGCTACGCTGCCGATCTTCGTGCTCGCCAATCTGGCCTCGGGCGTGACGACGGTCATACCACAATGCGACCTCCGGCGTCCTGGCTTCGTAAAGCCGGGTCCGGTTCTCGAGCAAATCGAGCGTCATCGCGTCACCCGGACCGTCGGGTCGCCAGCGCTGTACGCCAGGCTGCTTCAGGGGACTCGTGCCGCGGAGGAGGCAGGAAGCGGGAGCGGTGAGATGAGCCTCGGCATGCTCAAGAAGCTCTACACCGGCGGAGCTCCCGTCTTTCCGCGTCTCCTGCAGGAGCTCCGTTCGGCGCTGCCGCAGGGTCGAGTGATCGCGATCTACGGCTCGACCGAGGCAGAGCCAATCGCACACCTCGATTGGGACGAGGCGCAACCTGCCGACCTAGACGCTATGTATGCCGGTAAAGGGCTTCTGGTTGGAAGGCCGGTGCACCAGATCGATCTGCGCATCCTAGTCAACCGCTGGGGCGAGCCTCTTCCGGCAATGAAGGCACCGGAGTTCGCCGAGTTCGCCCTACCCCCGGAGCGGGCCGGCGAGATCGTGGTTTGTGGCTCTCACGTGCTAGCCGGCTACCTGAACGGCATCGGCGACGAGGAGACCAAGTTCCGGGTCGAGGATGAGATCTGGCACCGCACCGGAGACATCGGCTACCTCGACGCTACTGGCCGACTCTGGCTCTTGGGACGCGCTGGTGCCGTCATTCGCGACGGACGCGGCACAATCTATCCCTTCGCCGCCGAATGCGCAGCAAGCCAGTTGGCCTGGATCGAGCAGAGTGCCCTCGCTAGGCACAACGGCGAGCGTCTCTTGGCGGTGCAGCTGGGGCCACGAGCGCCAGCGGACGCGGCGCGGCGCGTTAGAAAGACGCTGTCGTGGGCACAGCTCGATCGGGTCGTGCGAGTGTCACGAATACCGGTTGATCGTCGCCACAATGCGAAAGTCGACTACCCCGCACTGAAAAAGGGACTGGAACGCTATGGCAACTGATCTCCGCTTAGCAGTTGCTCGATGTCGACGCGCAAGTGAGGTATCGGCTCCTCGACACCATGACGCTTGTTCACGCGGGCACACCAGATGCTGGCGCGGGGGGACTGCCGAAGGCAAAGAAGAACAGACCACCAGAGAACTAGGCGTGAGTGCAACGTGACCGAAGCGACCGGGAAAGTCGGCCCGACCGGCCCGCAGGAGGGCGCAATGCGGCGCTGGTGGGTGTATCAGGGGGAGCGTTACCCCTTGTTGAGGCACGGGCCGTTGATCCTCGCCTTCAGTTTCAGCGCCGTCGCTTTCTCCTGGATGCTGCGCTCGCCCGGGGGATGGCCCAGCCCGTTGTCGGTGGGGGTCGCCTTCGCCTCCTGCTTGGTCTTCTTCCTCCAACTGCGCATCGCGGACGAGTTCAAGGACGACGAAGAGGATGCGCGCTATCGGCCCTACCGCCCGGTACCGCGAGGTCTCGTGACCCTCCGCGAGCTGGGCGGCCTCTTCGTGCTTGGCGGAGCTGTGCAGCTGGGCTTGGCCCTCTGGCTGGACATGCGCCTTCTCGTCCTGCTGCTTGTCACCTGGACCTATCTTGCCCTCATGAGCAAGGAGTTCTTCGTCGGCGAATGGCTGCGTGGCAAACACCTCCTATACATGGTCACCCACATGGCCATCATGCCACTCATCGACCTCTACGCCACTAGTACTGACTGGCTGGTCTTCCAAGGCCATCCTCCATCCGGACTCTTCTGGTTTCTGCTTGCCAGCTTCTTCAACGGCATGGTGATCGAGATCGGTCGCAAGATTCGCAGTCCCCAAGATGAAGAGGAGGGAGTGGCCACCTATTCCGAGGTGTGGGGTCGGCGGCAGGCGGTAGGCGCGTGGTGGCTGGTATTGGGGCTCGCGCTCGGTTGCGCTTGTCTGGCCGCGCGCCACATCGACTTTGTCCCACCGCTCGCCATTGCCCTCGGGACGACCTTCGGTGCCGCAGTG
>JAPOYQ010000876.1 GCA_026706505.1 Gemmatimonadota bacterium | reverse complement strand
TTTCGCCCACTAGTCACTCGGGCTCGACATCGACCACGGCCTTGACTAAGACACGCGTCGTTACAACCTGTAAGTTACTCAAGTCAATCAGATTGCCCGGCACATTGCCGATCTCAGTAAATTGACGGTTTACCTTGTATTCAGGTAGGATCGAAATTAGGTTGTCGAGATTAGTTTCGCCCGTCCTAGAGACGTTCCCGCCGATACCGACCCGCAGGGTATCTAAAGCCGCCGTCGGCAGGATATATAGCACAGTTGCGAACGCTGCGAGCAGAATCGAACGAAGATAGTTGGCAAAGTTCATGTAGTGTTCACCCGGTTTGCATAGCGCACATGAGCTGAGGTGCTCTTGTAATGTAAGAAAAATCAGACGGCACATTTATATAATTTTGCTCTCGCTGCCAATCTGCTAGCTCGACCTCGTCTCTGCAGCAACCCTCGTGCCCACTGGCCTAATTTATTGACAGTCCTCTAGGAGGGGGATATTCTATCCCATTCAGCAGATGTAGCTAACGGCCCGTCTTTTATGGAGGGAATTTGAGCACGACTTCATCCACTCCGCACCGGCCCGGCCTCCGCGCGCTCCTCGTCGGCGCAGCCGGTGCCTGGGCCATTGGTGCTGGCGTCCCGTATTGCAACATGGTGCTCCACGGCTCCCGGATCGCCTCGTACTTCAACACGCCAGCCGCCATTATTCTCTTCTTCGTTCTGGTCTTTGTCGGCAACACCTTGCTGGGCTTCGTGCGTCGCTCGTGGATGCTGAGTCGGGCTGAGTTGGCGCTCATCTACATTATGTGGATCGTCGCCACCTCAATCCCCGAATGGGGGCTTACCGCCTTTCTCCTGCCCGATATCACCAGCGTCATCTACTATGCCACGCCCGAGAACAACTGGGCCGAACTCCTCCATCCACTCATTCCCGATTGGATCATCCCCCACCACGACTTCGACCAGATCAAAAACTTCTACGAAGGCGCACCGCAGGGCCAAGGCATCCCGTGGGCGTTGTGGCTGTCCCCGCTGGCGTTGTGGGTACCTTTCGTGCTGGCACTCTACGTGGCGATGATTTCCATTGTGGTTGTCTTGCGCAAACAGTGGATCGAGAACGAACGCCTAATCTTCCCGCTGGTCCAGCTCCCCATCGCCATGCTCCAAGAAGAAAATCAGCGCGCCGGATTACTCAACGCCTTTTTCAAAAATCCGCTGATGTGGATCGGCTTTGCCATACCCGCCTTGATCCAGAGCGTCAATGGCCTCAATCACTATTTCCCTTACTTCCCCCGCGTCGGTCTCGGCACCTCAGTCCCGCTCTTCCGCGACAGCATCCAAGTTCCGCTCCGGCTCAGCTTCCAGATGCTGGGTTTTTCCTACTTCGTCAACCGCGACATAGCCTTTGGGCTGTGCTTCTTCTATCTGCTCAACACCGTTCAGCAGGGCATCTTCAACGTACTCGGCGTCCAGAAGATCGATCCCGTACTCGGAGCCTATAGTACCTATACGGGTTCGATCGTCGTCCACCAGGGATTCGGGGCTATCATCGCGCTAGTTCTCTTCGGCCTGTGGAATGCCCGCGACCACCTGCGCACGGTCTGGCGCAAAGCGATCTCCGGCACCCCCGACATCGACGACTCCGGCGAAATTCTCTCCTACCGGACTGCACTCTTGCTGCTAGCGGGCAGCCTGACCTTTATGGGCGTGTGGCTCTGGCAGTCAGGGCTGCCCGCTTGGGTTACCCCCATCTATCTCTTTTTTGCCTTTGTTCTCTTCTTAGGTATCACCCGCGTCGTCGCCGAAGGAGGCTTGGCCTTTATCTTCGCGCCGATGATCGCCTCGGATTTCGTCGCCGCCGGCTTTGGCACCCGCACCATCGGCTCTTCCGGCGTCATGGCCTTGGCCTTTACATACATATGGGCCAGCGACATTCTCACCTTTGTCATGGCCTCTTGCGCCAATGGTCTCAAACTCGCCGAGGAGACCATAAAAAAAGGACGCCGCATCGTCTTTTGGGGCATCCTCTTGGCCATCCTCGTGACCCTCTTTAGCTCGATCTGGGCCATCCTCGATCTAGGCTATCGCTACGGGGGGATCAACACCGATTCCTTCTTCTTTGGCGGCGCGGCGCGCTACCCCTTTGACAACGCTGCCGCGCGGCTGCAATCCCTCGACGGCCCGCATTGGGAAAACTGGATATATACAACTATTGGTGCGGGTGCCATGGTACTTTTGCTGGCCGCCCGCCAGCACATCTCTTGGTGGCCTTTCCACCCGTTGGGTTTTCCGATCAGCGCCGTCTTTGGCACGATGTTTTTTAGCGTGTTCCTAGCTTGGCTCTGCAAGACCCTCGTCCTGCGCTACGGAGGTCCGGCACTCTATCTCAAAACCCGGCCCTTCTTCATGGGCCTGATTCTCGGTCAGTTCGTCACGGCCGGCATCTGGTATGCCATAGACTACTGGGTCGGCGAAAGCGGCAACTCCGTAATGAGTTGGTAGCTTAGCTCAGTACGCCAGTGAGAGGGTTCCCACTTGTACTTCTTCGCCGCTGTCGGCGCCGAGGGCAATCCGGTATAAATAGATTCCCGGCCTCACCGTGACGCCCTGATCGTCCATCCCATCCCAAGCTAGGATGCTGGACTCTTCCCCGAAAAGGCCGCGTACCGCATTTTGCTCCTGCAGTTGTCGCACTCGACGCCCCGATAAATCATATATATTGACTGTCAGCATCCGCGGGGTGGAGACCTCGTGCAACTGAAATTGGAATCGCGCCCAGTCGTTGATCCCATCTCCGTTGGGCGTAAATGGGTTGGGCGCGACCTCCACCTCCGCTAAGAGCGCCTCACCCAACCCGACCGTGCGTACCCCCAGCGCATTACCTGGAAAGTCAACGGTCGCGTCTCCGGGGGAAATAAGCTGCTTGACCTCGTTGGCGGTGCTGTCGAATATCCAGCCCTGAAACTGAGTGCCATAGCGCACTACCCGCGCATCGAATTCTACCTCGATTAGCTTGAATGTATCCCCCTGTCCGGCCAACTTCGGAAAGCTGGCGACGATGCGGTCATCGAGTATTTCGGGCGGATGTGTGTCGCTGACTTCGACGCCATCGACCCGCACTGAGCGCACTGCATTGACCCGCGTCAGGGTAAAAATTTCCAGTCGGTCGAAGCCGTGGCCCGCTTCCAATGTCGGCAGCACGCTATAGGTGAACGCGGTACTCTCGGTGCGCGACGCGTCCAGCGGCCAGATTTCGCCCACCACCTCCAAAGCCGCCGGTCGCGCGAACTGTATTTCTAGCTCCTGCAACTTCGTGCTCTGCTCGACGGTTGACAGCACCAAAAGCTGGAACTGAAAGTAGCGCGAAGGCCCCGGCGAGAGGATCTCAGTGCCGTCCGTCCAAGCGTGGGGTGGTTGCGCGGGATCGGCCAGTCCCGCCTCCCATGGATAGGGTGCCGACCAGAAGCTCCAGTGTCGCTCGTCCAACGTGGTAAAGCGCTTCTTGATGTTGCCGCGCTCGTATTCCTTCCGAGTTATGGCCTTGAACTCACCGGCGACCTCACTGGGCAGCCAGTAGAGGTTGGGATCGCTATCGCTGCCGGAACGGGTGCGAATCAGGATCTTGCTGTCCGGATCGTGGTCGCCCTTCCATCGTATCTTGCCCCAAGCCATCTCCTCGCCAAAGTCGAGTACCGCACTGGTGTAGATGGCGCGTGGCACGTAGCCTTTACCAAAAATCTGGAACTCGGCGATCTCCCAGTTGGAGGTCGGGTAGAGCGGGCGAATCGTGACCCACTGGAGAGACTGCAATGGGAAACGGGCATC
>JAPOYQ010000542.1 GCA_026706505.1 Gemmatimonadota bacterium | reverse complement strand
CCCTAATTTTCTGCTTGGATATATCTATGGTATGCGCAAGACGTTCAAATTGGTAAGGTCGTGGTCGCCAACGCCCATCCATTGACCCCGGCCCCCGTCCGTCCGCTCTGCGGAGTTGCCGCGGGGACGGTCCTGAGCGTTCTAGTCGCTTTTTGGGGGCCTTAGAATAGCTTGGTGGTGCGCGGCTCCTACCTGACTATTGACTTTACCACCGCGGCCGCAGTTTTCCTGCTGTTTTTCCTCGCCCTGTTCGTCAATGGTCTGCTGCGCCGTTTCCTCCCCTACCTAGCCCTGTCTTCGGGGGAACTGGCCATTGCCTATGTGATGGCGGCCATTGCCTGTTCTATATGCACCATGGGGCTGACCCTGTACCTGATTCCCATCCTGCCGGCGATTTCCTATATGGCCTCCCCCGAAAACCAATGGGCCGAACTCATTCATCCCTTTGTGCCGCACTGGCTGGTGCCCCAAGGCGAGGACGTCATCCGCGGCTTTTACGAGGGCATTGCCCGCGACCAGCCCATTCCTTGGATGGCCTGGATCCGCCCCCTGCTGAACTGGCTGCCAGTCTTGTTGGGCCTGTACATGGTCATGATCGCGCTGGCCATTCTCTTCCGTCGCCAGTGGATCGAATACGAACGCTTGGCCTATCCCTTGGCCCAACTGCCCCTGGTGATGGGCACCCAGCAGCCCGGTCGCGCTCTCAATTCCTTTTTTCGCAATCCAGTGATGTGGAGCGGCTTTGCCGTCCCCTTCATCGTCACTTCGCTCAACGGCCTCAACGCCTACTTCCACTTCTTCCCCCGCATCGTCCTCAACACCAGCGTACCTGTTTTCCACGGCATGGAGAGCCTGACCATCAATCTCAGTTTCCCCATGATGGGTTTTGCCTACCTCATTCACCAGGAAGTGGCGCTCAGCGTCTGGTTTTTCTATTTGCTGGGCTACATAATCAAAGGCTATTTCAGCGTTATCGGCCTCACCCGCACCCTCGACGTCGATATCTACACGCAGAGCGATGGCGGCCCGATCATGGCCTTCGTCCAGTTCGGTGCCCTTATGGCCTTAGTGGGCCACACCCTGTGGATCGCCCGTCGGCACCTGCGGCAGAGCTGGAAGGCGGCCCTGCGTCCGAGAACCGCCTCTAGCGCCGACTTTTCGGCTAGGGCCGTTTATCTGCAACTGTTTCTGGGCTTGGCGCTGATGACCGGATGGTTTATTGCCATCGGGGTGCCTTGGTGGGCCGCCCTTACTTTTGTGCTGATGGCTTCGCTCACCTTTCTGGGCATCACCCGCATTCTCTGCGAATCGGGCTTGGCCGCCACCCGAGCTCAATTGATCACCCCCACGGTGGTCCGCAGTTTTTTCGGTACCCAGGTGCTGGGTGCCCCCGGCACCATAGGCGTGCTTTCCTTCGGCCAGGTGTGGATGAGCGATGTGCGCACCTTTGTCATGGCTGCGGCGGCCAACGGCCTCAAGCTGACCGAATCAATCCGCAACAAGGGCTTGGTCCTGGGCAGCATGATACTGGCAGTGGTCCTGAGTCTGGGTGTATCGGTGTGGACGACCCTGTACTACGCCTACGAGAGCGGGGCCAACAACGCCAATACTTGGTTTTTTCTCAGCGGCCCCCGCTACACCGTTGACTTTGCGGCCAGTTATCTGCGCAATCCGGCCGGACCAGATTACAGCGGCTTGGGCCTGATGGCTTTGGGCGGGGCGGTCATGACCGCCCTCTACTGGATCCGCAGTCATCTGCTGACCTTCCCCATCCACCCCATAGGCTTGGCCGTCTCGCAGATGATGCTGACCCGCCACATCTGGTTCAGTGTCTTTTTAGTATGGCTGTTCAAGGCCGTGTTGATGCGCTACGGCGGCCCCCGGGTGCTCAAGGCAGTGCGGCCTTTTTTTCTCGGGCTTATCCTCGGTCAGTTTGCCGTTATCGCTTTTTGGCTGATCATCGACCTGATCACGGGCGCACAGGGGCACGGGCTCTACTGGGTGTGAAAACGGTCCAACGCAAAGTAGGGGGCGGTTTCAAACCGCCCCCTACGAGGTCGAATCGAGGGCGTCCCGTCCTCGACGCGGGCAAGATGCCCGCGACCCCAGAGAGAATCGGGCCGAAAGCCAACCACCGGTCACGTACTGCGTAACATCAGTAACAATGAAGAGGATCTACCAGTGGCACCCTACCTATCCCAACAGAAAGGAGTTTGGAAATGGATACACGGCTGAGCGCGGCCAAACACGTTAGTACGCCGTGGGCCTTGCGCCGCTATCGGACGCTGGCGGAATGGGAACAGCGGGCGGCGACGATCCGTCGGCACATTCTCGTCTGCGCGGGATTGTGGCCGCTGCCGGCGAAGACGCCGCTCAAGGCGCAGGTCTTCGGGCGGATTGAGCGGGAAGGCTATGCGGTGGAAAAGGTCTTTTTCGAGAGCCTACCCGGCTTTTTCGTCTGCGGCAATTTGTACCGGCCGCTGGGCGAGGGGCTTTTCCCGGCGCTTGCCTGTCCGCACGGCCACTGGGGGCGGGGGCGTCTGGAAAACACTGAACTGGGGTCGATTGCTGGGCGCTGCATCAACTTTGCGCGGCAGGGCATGGTGGCCTTTTCGTACGACATGGTCGGGTACAACGACAGCGACCAATTCGTGCATCGGGAGATTGGGGGGCGGCGCGAGGCTCTGTGGGGGATTGGCGCGTTGAGTTTGCAACTGTGGAACAGCATGCGAGTGGTTGACTTCCTCGCCTCGCTGGCGGATGTAGATGCCGAGCGCATTGGCTGCACGGGTGCGTCCGGTGGGGGGACGCAGACCTTTTTGCTGATGGCGGTTGACGAGCGGATCAAGGCGGCGGCTCCCGTCAACATGGTCTCGGCTTTTATGCAGGGCGGCTGTCGCTGCGAGAATCAGGGTCACTTGCGGCTGGACATCAACAATGTGGAAATCGCGAGCTGCATGGCGCCGAGGCCCTTGTTGCTAGTGTCGTGTACCGGCGACTGGACGGCGAACACGCCAGAGGTCGAGTTCCCGGCGGTGCGCGCGATCTACGGGCTTTATGGAGAACAAAACAAGGTGAGCGAGGTGCAGATAGACGCCCCGCACAACTACAACCAGCCGAGCCGCGAGGCGGTGTACGCGTTTTTCAAGCGCCACCTGCTCGGCGGGCAAGGGCGGGTGGCCGAACAGCCGTTTACCGTGGAGCAAGACGAGGATTTGCTGGTGTTCAGCGGGCGCAAAAAACCGGCCCATACGCTCGACTCACAAGGGGTCTTTGACGCCGTGATTGCCCGCAGCGAGAAGCGCTTGGGCACGCGGTTGGCATCGGCCCGCATTCGGCGCTTCCAGTGGGAGACGCGCCCGGCGCTGGCAAGTCTGCTCGGGGTGGATGCGGTGCCTCAAGTAGCGGTCGAGAGCTTGGGATTCCGGCGGGAGGAGGGCTATGTGGCCGAGGATCTGGTCTTGGGGTGCGTGGGCCGAGGAGAGCGGGTGCGAGCGGCGTTTTTTCTTCCGCGAGGTCCCCAAGGCAAGGTGCCAGCGACGCTGATTGCCGATGCGAATTGGGACGGCGATGAGCCGGGTGCGCTGGCGCAGGGCTTGTTGCAGTCAGGGGGAGCCGTGCTGATCGTCGCTCCCTTTCTGACTGATGGGACGGAGAGGGAAGGGCACGACGAGATGGATCCTCTGTACCACACGTACAATCAGGCGACGATGGCTTGCAGGGTGCAGGACATCCTCACGGGTCTGGCCTATCTGGATCAGCACCTGCGCGTGGGCAAGCGCCACCTCGTCGGCCAGGGCGAGGCCGGCATCTGGTGCCT
>JAPOYQ010000261.1:2636-3824 GCA_026706505.1 Gemmatimonadota bacterium | reverse complement strand
TGGGAGCGCGGGAGGTGAGCGGTTGCATGAAGGCTCCTGCTGTTTGCGGGTGGCGAGATTGGTCGGCCTCAAAAAACTGTCAAAATCCCCCACAAGTCCACCCCAAAGTCCGCATTTCCGAGATCGGCACCGGCGGACGAACCTCAGCGCCTACTGTTGCGAACGAACTTGACCCACAACCAGCAAAATCCCTTTATTTGCCTTATATCCCGACCACATGCTGGGCCTCCCCAGCAAAAAAGCTAGCGGTAACTGTATGAGGGCAATGACGCGACGATCGCTGCTCCGTGCCGGCCTTACCGGTTGCTTGGTCGCCCCTTGGTGGCACGCACTGCGGGCCTTTGCCGCCCGTCCCGCTGAGTCGCCGACGAAATCTGGCGTGACCGATACCGAGATCATCCTCGGCACGTCCGCCGCCTTTTCCGGCCCCTCCCGAGGGTTGGGCATCGAACTCTATCGGGGTGCCGGTGCGTATTTTACCCACGTCAATCAGCAAGGTGGCATAGCTGGCCGCACCGTGCAGATCAAAGCCTACGACGATGGCTACCAGCCCGGCCCTTCGGTCAAAAACACCATGAAGCTGATGCTCGACGATCAGGTGTTTTTGCTGTTCGGCTACGTTGGCACACCGACGGTGACGCGCGTGTTGCCCATCCTCAAAAAATTCCAAGACCGAAACATCCTGCTATTCTTCCCCTTCACTGGCGCCCAACCCCAGCGCGAACCTCCCTATGGTGCCTTCGCCTTTAATCTACGCGCCTCCTACCGCCAAGAAACGGCTGGGCTAGTCGATAATTTCGTGCGCGTCAACCGTCGGCGCATTGCCGTGTTCTATCAGGCCGATGCGTACGGCCGCAGCGGCTGGGCCGGCGTGCGCAGCGCCCTGAAAAAGCACGGCGAGCAAATCGTCGGCGAGGCCACGTACCGGCGCGGCGAACGGTTCACCGGCACGATGCGCAAACAGGTCGAAATCCTCAAGGAAGCCAAGCCCGAAGCAGTGATCTGCATCGGGGCCTATGCAGCCTGCGCGGCCTTTGCCCGCGATGCTGTCGATCTCGGCCTACAAGTGCCCTTTGCCAACCTGTCCTTCGTCGGCAGCGAAAACCTCCTCAAGCTGCTCACCGAGGGGCGCGACGACAGCCAGCGCTATACGCAATGGCTGGTAAATTCCCAGGTGGTGCCCAGTTA
>JAPOYQ010000261.1:0-2597 GCA_026706505.1 Gemmatimonadota bacterium | reverse complement strand
GCCCGCGTACTCCCCACTTACGAAGACACGTCCACACCCGCAGTCCAACATTACCGCTACTTGATGACTCGCTACGCCCCACAGCCGCCCGCGGAGCTGTTAAAAGACCCCTACACGCCCTTTGATCACAGCTTTGTCAGTCTCGAAGGCTTTCTCAACGCCAAGTTGCTGGTCGAAATTTTGCACCGCCTCGGTGCCGAGCCGCAGCGCAACCAACTCGAAGACGCGGTGTTCTCCGTCGCGGACTTCGATCTGGGCATTGGCGAACAGGTCTCCTTTGGTCCCGACCGGCGCCAAGGTCTCCAGCGAGTGTACTACACGGTGGTTGATGCAGGTCGTTTTGTCCCTCTGGACGATTGGCGCGCTAGGTTTGCATGATGGTGATAAAAGTCCAAAAGCTCTTTAAGAAAACGCTGTTCGGCGTCTTTGCCCTATTCGGCTTGATCGGCCTATCAACCTCCATTCTGTGCGTCTATACAGTCGATACGCACCTGTCGGCCGAATACGAGAGCAACAGCCGCGACATCGCCAAAACCATTGCCGATTCCAGCGTGGACATTCTCTTAAACCGCGACTTATCGGCTTTGCAGTCGCTCATTGATCAGTTCGTCGAGATTCAGGGCATCAAGTACATCTACATCACCGACGAATCCGGCGAGTTTCTCGCCCACACCTTTGTGCCGGGCATTCCCGCAGAAATTCGCGCCAGCGATCCGTTTAATATGGAGACGGTGGAGCGCAGCCTGCCTGGGATGGGCGATTTCGTCGAAGTGGGCAGCCCGATTCTCGCCGGCGTTGCCGGCACGGTACACGTGGGCATGGACACTGGTCTGATTGCACTAAAAATTCAACGCGCAATCGGCCAGCAGGTGTACCTCTTCTCCATCATCCTCGTCGTCGGCGTCTTTGCCGCCATTTGGTTGGTCAATCTGGCGGCCAAGCCGCTGGGCGCGCTCTTGGGCTACGCCGTGGACGTGGCGCGCGATGAGAAGCCCACCGCCGACAACCTGCTAGAACGCGACGACGAAGCTGGACACCTAGCTCGACTCTTCCTCTACGTTGCCGACAAAGGCCAGCGCTCTCCCAAAAGCGTGGAGTAGGTTCGATTCCTGGTAACGTATCCGCAGATGGACGCAGATTAGCGCAGAGGTGGGGTGAGGTCGCTCGATGCAAGCGCCTGACGATTGAGGTCTAGGGAACATGGCGCAACAAAGGGTACTAATTCCGCGCTCGCTTATGGCGCTGTTTTGCACGGTCCTGCAGGTCTGTTTTGGGACGGTGTACGCGTGGAGTTTCTTCCAGACGCTCTTGGTGCGGCAATTGGGTTGGTCGTTCACGGATACGGCTTGGGCTTTCAGCCTGACGATCCTTTCGCTGGGCACTTCGGCGGCTTGGGCGGGCGTGCTACTGCCGAAGGTCGGGCCGCGGCGCTTGGCCGTGACCGGCAGCGTCATGTTTTCGGGCGGCTATATGCTGGCGAGTCTGGCGCTAAAGTGGGACATGCTCGCGCTGTTCTACGTGGGGTACGGCGTCATCGGGGGCGCAGGCATCGGGCTGGGCTACGTCACACCCGTGGCGACGGTGGCCAAGTGGTTCCCAGATAAGAAGGGATTGGCGACCGGAATCGTCGTGATGGGGTTCGGGGTGGGTGCCTTTCTGCTGAGCAAAGGTTTGGCACCCCTGCTCGTATCCCACCTAGCAGGCAATCTGGCCGATGTTTTCTTCGGGCTCGGGGTAATCTTCGCCTGTGTCCTAATCCCCTGCAGCTTGCTGTTGAGCAATCCCCCAGCCGCCGCTGCAGCGGTTGCCGAACAAACGCCCGCCGACGAGTCCGACTCGGCAGTACCGTATCTGCGCTCCTCTGAGTTCGCCCTCATGTGGATCGTCTTCTTCTGCAATATCGCCGCTGGCATCTCCGTCATCAGCTTTCAGTCGGAACTTCTCCAGGAAGTTTGGGGCCTAGCCGATCCAACCGTAGAACCAGCAACGCTGGCCGAGTATGGAGCCACGCTAATCGCCGTCAGTTCGCTGTGCAATGGCGTGGGCCGGCTGTTTTGGGGCTTGCTCTCGGATCGGCTGGGGCGCGTCAAGGTTTTCAGAATTCTGCTCGCCAGCCAGATGGTCGTCTTTGGCGTTCTGATGACCGAGCGCAATCCCTATGTCTTTTCGATTCTCGTTTGTTACGTCCTCTTGTGCTTTGGCGGCGGTTTTGCCACCATGCCCTCTTTCGTGCTCGATGTTTTTGGTCCGCAAAAAATGTCGACGATCTACGGCACCATTTTGACGGCCTGGGCAGCGGCGGGGATTTGCGGGCCGCTGTACGTGGGATATCTCAAGGATCAATATCCCGACCGAGCGTTCATCTATTGCTTCCTGATTGGCATTCTGATGCTTGGGCTTGGTTACGTATTCTCTTATCTATTGAGCGACGATCGCATTCGCCTCCGCCGACCGACCTTGGAGGATACGCTGCGTCAGTATGGCATTTTGCCCGTGGGACAAGGTGTACGTTGATACCCCAATGTGACTGCGTGGTGGCTGCCCGAACTCGCTGTGCGGACTTGCGGTTAGCAGTTGCTCTTCCCCCCTTTTTTCTA
>JAPOYQ010000839.1 GCA_026706505.1 Gemmatimonadota bacterium | reverse complement strand
AGCCCGCCCTGTGCAATCGACCTCAAAGCCATTGCCGCCGCACCGCCGCAGGGGTGGGCCCTCGTGCAAATCGCGGACGATGATTTCGCAACGACAACTTCCTGACGGGTCGGCAAAACTGAAACAGGCCCGCACTTCCCCGCTCTCGGACACCACTTGTAGCGAAGCAGGCTCAATGACCCCGTCGGGCATCCAAGCCAAGAGCATGCTCAAAGGATGGGGCGCCATATCAATCCACACCTCCGCAGCGCTGCGGCGACGCCCTCGCGCCAAGGTTTCCATTTCCGCGTAAAAGGATTCTATGGTCGTGATCGAACCAAGGGCCTCTGCGTATAGCTCCCGGTAGTAGGGTAGCGAAGCAGCGTATTGAGTGCAGACCCCCAAGTGCAGATTGGTTTGCCGCGCCAAATCGACCAAGGCTTGCGCCTGTATCAGCGTCTGCTCCGCCCCATCCGAATGCCAGACCAAGGGCTTTTCGCAGAGGACGTGACAACCCCGTTCAAGAGCGCATCTAACACAGTCGAAATGGGCCTCATTCGGCAGACAGACATCGATCACATCGGGCGCTTCTTCGGTCAGTAGCTGGTCCAAGTCCCAATAGCCTTGTCCCGAAAAGGGAAAAATATCGCGTAGAACGCGCTCTGTAGCAGCGGCACTTTCCCGACTGCGGCCCAAAAAACCAACGACTTGCGCACCGACGCGGTGGAACCACTTAGCGTGATGCTTGCCGATGCCGCTGGCACCGGCGATGGCGACGCGCAGGGGCCTTTCCATTTCTCCTCCAATACAAAAAGAGCCGACAGCCAATCTGTCGGCTCTCCTAAGCAAGGCCGGTGGCCTCTATCTTTAGCCTATCTACTTCTTCCGCGGTGACAGCTTGGCCTCCTGAGCGCGTTGCTTTAAGCGCTTTTTGCGCCGCTGTCGCCGACTCCTCAATTCCTTATCCTTCATTCTGCCTTTACTCGAACCCATCTGTGTATCCTCCTAAGAATGAGAAGCAGTTGTCGGCAATATATCCGGCGGTACCACTGAGGTCAAGCGAGGATCATCCGCAAAAGGGCCATGCGCACGTAAAGCCCGTTATGGGCTTGGCGAAAATAGGCCGCCCGCGGGTCCGCGTCCACTTCCGGGTCAATCTCATCGACGCGCGGCAGCGGGTGCATGACAACAGCGTGTTCCTGCATACAGTCCATCACCGAGCGATCGACAATGTACTTGCCCCGCGCCTGCTCGTATTCTCCAGTGCGATCGCCAAAGCGCTCCTTTTGGATGCGCGTCTGATAGACGACATCAGCCTGCCTCGCCACTTCATGTAGGTCGTCCACTTCCTCGAAAAGGACCTGGTGCCGCTGCAAATACTCCTTTATGTCGTCCTTCATTCTCACTATCTCAGGCGCGACGAAGTACATCTTAACACCCTCGTATTTGGCCAACAGATAGCACAGCGAACGCACTGTCCGTCCATTGGCCAGATCTCCCACCAAAGCAATTGTGATTTTTTTGAGGCGTCCGATCTCGCGCTGGATAGTAAAGAGGTCCAACAAGGCTTGGGTCGGGTGCTGTCCGGCTCCGTCACCGGCGTTGATCACCGGGACGCCAGCGACAGCAGCAGCTCGGTTGCTAGCTCCGCTTTCGTAGTGGCGCAATACGATCACGTCCGAGTACCCGGCGACGACGCGAATGGTATCCTCGAGGGTCTCTCCCTTGGCCGCCGAAGAAAATTCCTGGGCGCTCTCGGTCGTAATGACGGCCCCGCCCAACCGCGTCATCGCCGATTCAAAGGACAGCCGCGTGCGCGTACTAGGCTCGTAGAACAGCGTCGCCATAACCCGGCGATTGAGGATATTGGACCCGTAGTGCTGAACTACTTGCTCCATCTCTTGGGCCGTGGAGAAAATATCATCTATCAAGTCTATATCGAATTGCGCCGCTTCGAGAACGTGATAAAGGCGATCCATCAGATGCTCCTCAACGGCCTTCCCGCTCCCCCAATACCGCCATAATCTCCGCCTCTGCTGCCACTTCTTCCCCCACGAGTGCTCGCCCTTGTAACTTACAGGACCCGCCCCGCTTCCTAAGTACCGTTAACTCCAGTCGCAACTGGTCCCCCGGCACGACCGGGCGGCGAAATTTGCAGCGATCAATCCCGGCGAAAAAGGGCACCTTGGATTCGGGATTTTCCACGCCGCTCAGCATCATTGCGCAACCCGCTTGCGCCAGTGCCTCGACGATCAGCACCCCGGGCATGACCGGATAACCGGGAAAATGACCTTGAAAAAACGACTCGTTGGCCGTCACATTCTTCAAGGCCACGACGCGTTCTCCAGGTTCCAATTCGAGGATGCGGTCGATGAGCAGCAGCGGATAGCGGTGCGGCAACAGCTCGAGAATTTCTGTTAAATTCACTCCTGCGCCTCTTCTTTTTCCTTCTCCATCAGTTCCAGCAGCGACTCGGTCAGATCGTATTCCTCCTTGGCGAAAACCAGCCCACTTGAAGGCGCGGCGGCGTCGAAAATAAAATCGTAGCCTTCTTCCTCGGCCATGCCCTGAATGGCATCGTTGATCTTTTTGAAGATCGGCTCGGAAAGCTCGATATTCTTGCGCATCAACTCGCCTTCGGGACCAAATTTTTCCTGGGTAAATTGCTGCAATTGCTGGACTTTTGTCTCGAACTCGGCCTGCATTTCCGCCTTGCGAGCCTCGCTCATCAGCAACTCCTGCCGCCGAAAGTCCTCCTGATACTTGAGCAACTTGGCCTCGCGGTCCTTGGCTTGGTTTTCGTAGTCCTGACGTAGTTGATCCAACGTGCGCTGCGCATCCCTGAATTCGGGCAGGCGCTCTTTGAGCACTTCTGAATCAATGTAGCCTATTTTTAGCTGAGCCGAGGCACTCGTGGCGCAACAGGCCACGACGAGGGAGAACAATAGGGCACGTCTCATATCTACTCCTCTTTATAGACGAAAATCAATGGGATTGAAATGACGTTCATTTTTTAATTTAACTGCGCTATTCTCGCTACAACGGGTGTCAGACGACTATTTGATCTGCATCTTGATCTTGGATCGCTTGCGCCGCGACAAGGAGATACCACCGAAGCCGCTGATAACGGCAATGTAAAACCCAGCATCGTACCACCAGCCTGTGTTGTGCGGTTCATAGAGGCGGATGGCTGAGTCAAACAGGCCCCAGATGAGCGATATGGGTGCAATCCAACCGTGCCAGATTCCCCAAAAAAATCCGGCGGGATTCGCTTCAGTGTGTTTCCCATCGCCAGGGATACACCCAGCAAGCGAAATCAGAACGATCAAGACAAGTATGCAGATCAACTGTTTGGCCATGGAAAATCCTGCGTCGATCCCTTCCTCTGTATAATCCACTGTTTTCTCTTGCCCCAAGCTAAATTGTATAAGATACAACTTGGCAGAATTTTGTGAAACAGCGGACACAAGAAGGCCCAAGATGCCAGCGACATCTTGGGCTTCGTCTTTTGCCCCTGCGATCAGGCCTAGTAAAACTGCGGCCCAAACTGGAAGTGGGTCCTCCAGCCAGCTTCTTCATCTTTCTCGGGGTCAAAAGCATAGCCGAAGTCGAAACCGATCATCCCCAGCATCGGCGTCTGGACGCGAAAACCAAAGCCCAGCGAGCGCCTGAGGTCCAAGGGATTGAGATCGGGAATCGTCTTCCAAGCGTTGCCCGCGTCTGCAAAGAGGATGCCGTACACTTGCTGCTCGGCTATTGGAAAGCGGTACTCTAGATTCAATACCATCATCGAGCGTCCGCCGAGAGGAATCCTGCTGGTCGGGTCCTTTGGGCCCAAGGAGTAATCCCG
>JAPOYQ010000717.1 GCA_026706505.1 Gemmatimonadota bacterium | reverse complement strand
TGTCTGGCTCAGCGCTGGAAACCGGCGACCGTTATCGCTGATGATGCCGCTCTTTGCCGGATCGATCAGGATTTTCGGGTACTGATAGTTCTTGACTTTGAGCTGGAAGACGGTAAAGCGCCGGGGCGTCGTGCCCGTGGAGGGATCGCGCCAATTGCCAAAGGTATAGGGGTTGGTCGATTCCGTGCCCTGGAGGGATTGCGCTGGGAACAGCCTGTTCAGTTCGCCGTCGGAAAACGGCCGCACCGATATTTCCAGCCGATCGGCCACATAGGTAACCGTCCCATCGTCGCTGACGATCATCCCAGCAGCTTGGCCTTCTTCATCGAGAGGGGGCAGCGGGTCGGCGTAGTATTGATAGCCGTACCTACAACTAGAAAGACCCAGCGCTAAGACGAGAATACACGCCCATCGTCTGTAGCCAAAAGGAACCAAAGCACGCATCGGCAATGCCTTCTCCTAGTATGCTACGGCCACCGCGCCACCGCGGACCTGAGCACCGACGGCGGCGTCCATTAAAACTCGATAGATGTACACCCCTGGAGGTACGAGTCGCCCAGCCCCATCCCTACCGTCCCAGACTACGCGACCAAAACCGCTGGACTGGGACATCGCTTGGCTCCAGACGAGGCGGCCGGACAGGTCGTGGACTGCGAGTTCAACAGGAACGGGTACCGTGGCCTGGAACAGGTTATACGTGAACTCCGCCCTATCGTTCACGCCATCCCCGTTGGGCGTAAAGGGATTGGGGTGGATCTCCACCTCCGCCAGCAACTCGCCCTGCTCCTCCGGGGAAAATCCGACGAGCAAATCCTCTGAATTGAGGTCAATGTGCACATCGCCGGGAACAATTGGCTGGGGCATCTCGTCGCGTTTGCTGTTGAAAACTCGGCCTGCAAAGCGCGTGCCCGAAACAAAGACGCGGCAGTCGAAATCGACTTCGACCAGGATCGCATCCCGGTCAATCAAGCGCCCGGGAAAAGAGACGCGCAGGCGGTTTTCCTCCACCTCGGCGACAAAATCGTCCGAGCTTATGCCGGCGATCCGCACCCCTTGCACCACCGCGGCAGTAGGTGTGGCGATTTCCACTCCATCGAAACCGGGGTCTCCGGGATCCACGCGCGGCCTCAGCGCATAGGTAAAGCGCACGAGTTCGCCCGGGGAGACGAGCGCGGGCCAAATCTCGCCGGCGACCTGCTCGACCAGGGGCGGAGAAAATTCGACCGAGAGAGAATCAATGCGAGAGCGCGACAGCGGCAGCGCGCTAGCAAAGTCGATCTCAAACTGGAAATAGCGCGCAGGTTTGGGGGCCACCAAGGGTTCCCTCCCAGTGGGCGGATAGGGCGCAGACCACGGGGTCCAATTTTCCGTATCGGCTACGATGGGTCCCCTCGCCTTGGGGTGCAGCGCCTCGTATGCGCTGCGCGATACGGCCTGTTGGCCGTTTTGTCCTATACCCGTAAAGCTGAGGTAGATATTCGGATCGGGCGTCGAGCCGCTCCGCGTGCGAATCTGCAAGGCACTGCCGGGATCGTCCACCGCATCCCAAGTCATAGCCCCCAGAACGACCGGCTCGCCAAAGTCGATGATGTCGGATGTAAAGGTGGCTGAGGAGGCATATCCCCTGCCCCAGACCTCCACCTCGCTGAGTTGCCACAGACGGGCACTGGGCAAGCTGATCGTATCGGACAGGGCCACATAGCGCACCAAGCGCGGCGGAATTTCGATATGCGCTGTATCTCCCTCGGTCTGCTCCACCTCGGCTACCAGTTCCCAATTGCGCACGAACCAGTGCCAGTTTCTCTGCCTTTGGGGAAAGGCAACGGGCTGTTTGCCGTCCTGGATAAAAACTTGGAATCCTTCGATAAAGCGGAACTCAAGCCCTTCGACCGCCGAAAAACCAATGCGGTCCACACCGAAGGGTGCCCCCAAATCGACGACTAGGACGACGGCGAAAAAGGGGTCGTTCTCGCGCGTATTGACGATATCGAGTTCAATGGGGGGCCAGCCGCTCAAACGGTCGCCATCCACTACATTTTTCAGGCTCTCGAATTTTCGCCAAGTGTAATTGGTCAGCACCCGTGCCGAGTCCAACTGTCGCTGATTGAGGGCTAGGTTCTCGCCTGACACTTCGAGCGGCTCCAGCCAGCCGGAACTCTGCTCGTCGCTCAGCAGTTCCAAGGTGCCGACGGTATTCCAAGGACGCTCCTGCCCACCGACGGTCCAGAGATCCACGGCTGCGGCCCGTGTCCAGAGGACCAAGACGAGGAACAGAGCAACTGTGCGTCTCCTAGCCATCAATCCAGTCCGGCGAATATGACGAGGAACGATTCGACGCGGTTTTGTTCCCGGTCCTCAAAGCGCTGCTGCTGCACTTGCGTCCCCAAGTTTATGGTCACCTGATATCCGAGGTATGCCTGGGTAACAGACAACTGCAGCGCGCCGACCCAACCCCAAAAATCGAGCTGCGCCCCGGGTTTGTCGGCCCAATCCCAGAACTTGGTCAATTCCGTGCCGCCTTCCAGTTCGAGATTGGGCATCAACTGCACCGCCAGCGTCAGAAAGAGGATCTCGGATAGGTCGTTTTTGCTGCCTACACTTTCCAGATAGGCGGTCTGGCGTCGGTACATGCTCTTCAATTTGGGGTGGAATACCAGCGCTTCAGTGAGTTGGAAAGAGTAGTCGAATTTGTGGATCAGGCCGAGAAAATGGGAGTCGTCGATAATCTCCGGTTCTTCCCCGGGCCGGGTGAGTCGAGCGACATTGTCGCCGCGCTGAGCGAGGCCCTCGTATTTGACCTTGGCCGCCGTGTTAAAGCGGCCCCAAGCCCGATCGAAACCAATAAAAACCGAGTTGACGACCGCGTTTTGGGCCAACATGGGATCTTCAAAGGGAAATTCGCTCACGCCAAACGTACCCGGCGGTTGCGTCCAAAACAACTGGTCGTCGATGATGTTGTCCTCGACGAACTTAAGCTGGTAGAAAAAGCGGAATTGGCCCAACGCGACCCGGTCCTGCTGCATTTTGAAGAGCAGATACGAGAAGCGACTGCGGCGGTCGGCCGACAACAGCCACTGGTTTGAATAGCCCCCTAGCAACTGGACCCCGGGGAAGATATTGAGGCCCAAATATCCGTTGTACCCTCGGTGGTCCCGTTGAAACGGGTAGTCGGCCTCGTCGTCGTCCTCAAAGCGGTCGATCAGGGTGTTGTTGTCCATGTCGATGCCAAAGAGGAATTCGGGCGGATCCACGGTATAGCGGAGGAAGGGTTCGTCGTAATCGGGCCGGGTGTTGTCGTTCTGGTTGAAATCCGAGATAAAATCGTTGTTCTCGTCCAAGCCGGGAAATATCCCGCCTCTGGGTCCGCCGGAGATGGATCGGCGCTGACTTTCGTTGGGTTGCTGAGCCCGGCGCCAGTCGGGAAAGCGATCTTGGTCGTCGTTGTCGTCGACAAATTCGTACAAGCCGCGCAGCTTGTTGGTGTAGTCGAGCTTGCCCTGTTGATCCTGGATGTACATGGACGTGGAGTAATCCTGGTCCACGCTGAAAATCTCGCCGTACGCAAACCACGGATAGTACCGACTCGTGGTGCGCGCAGTCAGGTATCCAACTTGGGCGGTGTTTGCGGCCCGCACATGCCTTTCGAAATTCACATTGGGCAGGCGGCGCCACTGATTGTTGTTATTCCACTCAGCCATGATGTCGAGTCCGGCGACATCCTGGACCTCGAGCGTCAGACCGTAGATTTCGTCGGCCGTCGGCAGGCCGTAGTCAAAGCGGACGAGACGCTGGCTGGAGCCGTCTTGGACATTACGCGCGGACTTGGACACGGGC
>JAPOYQ010000316.1 GCA_026706505.1 Gemmatimonadota bacterium | reverse complement strand
GAAGCCATAGTATATCGAAGCGCACTACTCCCTCCAATCCGCGCTTGCCTCCTATACATGGCCCTTGTTATTGTAGAGACAACACACGCGTCGCCCACCAACCGCGCACCCATTGGAGGAAAACCATGCCCGCGCTCACCCCCAGCCAACTCGATCACTTCGCCAGCGAAGGCTACGTCGTCGTCAAAGGCGTCCTCGATCCGACCACCACCCTCGACCCAGTCATCGACGAATACGCCAATGTCCTCGACAGCTTGGCCGACGATCTCTACGCTCAAGGCGAAATCTCCTCGCGCTACGAAGAGCTCGAGTTTGGCGACCGCTACATCCAGATCTGCGTTGAAACCGGCCGCATCCACAGCCAGTTCTTCGACTTCTCGCTGCCCTTTCAAAACGTCCAGTCCGACACTCCCTTTTGGGTCGGGCCGGCCGTCTTCCGCGCCTTCACCGACCCGAACCTGCTCGACGTCGTCGAGTCGCTGATTGGCCCAGAAATTTATTCCAATCCCGTCCAGCACGTGCGCATCAAGCCGCCCGAGCGCCACCTGCCCAAAAACCAATACGGCAACGCCATCCTCGGCGCTACCCAGTGGCACCAAGACCACGGCGTCGTAACCGAAGAAGCGGACGATACGCAGATGCTGACCATATGGTTCTCGCTCCAAGACACGCCCATCGAGAAAGGGCCACTGATGGTCGCACCCGGCTCGCACAAAAGCGGACTGCTGCCGCACTGCTCCAACTACATGGACAACGCACCACAATTCGCAGGTGCGACCCAAGTCCCCGAAAAGCTCTTCGCGGCTGATCGAGCCATCCCCCTGCCGGTCGAGCGCGGCGACGTCATCTGCGTCCACAAGCAGACCGTCCACGGCTCCTATCCCAACGTCAGCGACGAGGTCCGCTGGAGCTTTGACTTGCGCTACAATCCCACCGACCAGCCCACCGGGCGCATCGCCTTCCCCGGATTCGTGGCGCGCAGCCGCCGCGATCCAGACAGCGAACTGCGCGACCCAGCCGAGTGGCACCGACTGTGGCTGGAGGCGCGGGCCAAAATGGCCACCATTAATCAAGACGGCCAGATCGATGTCCCCTTCCGCCGCGAGCAAATGGAAATGGCGCATCCCCTATGTGCCTAAACGCCATGCAGCCATTCAATAGCTACGCCGACTTACTCACCTGCATCCAGGACAACGGGCACACTCCACAGATCCTCGGCCGCGCGCCCGACGGCCAGCCCATTGTCGCGATCAAAAGCGGCGGCGACAAAACACCGGCCATTTTCATCAGCGCCGGTAGCCATGCTACCGAACAAGCCGGCGTCAGCGCGGCCTGCGCCCTCATCGACGAGATCGAGACCGAGCACCAGCTCTACACCATTCCCAACCGAGACCCCATCGGCATGAACGGCCTCGCCTACGCCCTCGGCCTGAGCCTAGACGAAGCCCCGAATCTCGGCGGCGTCGACGACGTCGCCCCCTTGCTCAAAAAGAACGGCGAAGTCCTCTATGAAGAAGGCGATACCGTGGTCGCCCTCATCGGCGAGTACGGCTACGCAACGAGCAACCTGTACAACCATCCCGTCGGGGACTGGATCGAAGCACTCAAGGGCCGTCGGCTCTACTTCCCCGCTAGCAATCCCGGCGTCGAGCGCGCGTACACGCTGGTAATTGATCCCGCTGGCGAAGTCCTCCACCTCAACCGCTTCCACGACACCTCTTGGGCACCCGTCGAATCGCGCTGCACCCGCGACCTAATGGCCGCCATACAGCCCGGTTTGACGCTGGACCTCCACGAGCACGGCGGCGACTTCTTCTGGTTTTCGGCGCGTCACCAGCGCACTCCCAGCGACCAACAGTGGGAGGAGACCATGTCCAGCGAGATGATCGCCGCGGTCGCCGCCTCCGGTGCCCCCCTCGCCCCAGACAATTATTTGCCCGGATCTTTTTTCACCAAGGGGCCGCGCAGCGTCTTCTGGCTCAACCCCCAACAGCGAGGCGAGGGCCTCAACCTCGCCGACTTTGCCGCGCACACCTACGGCTTGGCCTTCACCATTGAGACCGGCATGGAACTGCCCTTTGCCGAGCGGGTTCACACCGCAAAGATCGTCGTGCAAAAGGCCGTCGAGGTCTTTGCAAGACGCCACGCCGGATGCCCGTCGGCCACGCCCTAAGCCGCTTTCGGCTGCGGGAATTCAACCGCAATGTCCGGCTGTTTTTCGCTTTTGGCACCTCGATCAACGCCGGCATGGCGCTTTTTTCCCTGCTGTACAACCTCTATCTACTGCGCCTCAGCTACCAAGAGGACTTCATCGGCCAAGTCGCCAGCATGGCACCGTTGGCGAGCGGCCTATTGGCGATACCCACCGGCATCCTGAGCGACCGCCTCGGCCGTAAGCCCTTCCTTATAGCCTCGGGCCTGCTGCTGGCCATCTCCCAGTTGGGACTGTGCTTGACCACGTCGCCGGGCGCGCTGCTGGCGTTTTCATTTGTCGGCGGCGTGGCCATGGCTTTCGTCTGGGTCAACCACGTACCCTTCCTCTCGGATAACGCCCACCCCGCACGCCGCGCCGAAGCCCTCGCCATCTGGTCGGCCTTGCAAATAATCGTCCGCATGCTCTTGAGCCTAATCGGCGGATTCATGCCCGGGGTCATGGGCTACTTCCTCGGCCTTTCCACCGAGGTTCCTGACCCCTTCCGCTATGCGCTGTTCTTCGGCGCGGCTTTTTCGCTCATCGCCGTCGTGCCGCTGTTGTACGCATCTGGTCAAACCCGCCGCGAAAGAGCACCCGCGCCAACCCGGTCGCCGGATGAGGACGAGCCAACGACCTCGCCGTGGCGCGTCTTTGCCGCCATTACCGCCCTGAGCGGCACGCGCGGTTTCTCCATGGGGCTGACGTACCCGTTCTTCAACGTGTTCTTCGAGGCCGAGCTGGGCGTCGGGCCGGCTGCGATCGGCGCAATCTTCTTCCTCAGCCAACTCGCCGGCCTACCAGCGACCTTTGCCGCGCCAACGCTAGTGCGCCGCTTCGGACCGACGCTGACCATCCTTCCATCCCGCATTATGGGCGGCAGTGCTCTCGGGATCATGGGGGCCTTTATCAGCCTGCCGTTGGCCGTGCCCATGTTCCTACTCGTGCGCATCGGCGAAGTCATCGACAACCCGTCCGACCAGCACTTTTCCACCCAAGTGCTGCCCCGGCGCTTCTGGGCGCGGATCCAGGGCCTCCGCGTCTGCGGCTTCCAACTTCTGAGCTTCCTCGGCAGCCTCATCGGCGGCACGCTCATCCTCGACTATGGCTACGGGGCCGTCTTTGGCTTGGCCTGCGCATCGCGGATTGCCAGCGGTCTGATCATGGCGGCTTTTTTCGGGCTGCGGCCAGCGCGTTCTCTTGCGGGAGAGCGCTAGTGCCAATTACTCGCGTGGGAATCCAATCACCCACAACTCGCTAAAGCGTTTCCTGCACAACGACGGAGTTCCTCTTAACAGGAAACTCTTGACAGGGGAACTCAGTTTTGATAGCGGATAGTAATCAGTGGCCAATGGGGATTACTACTGGTATGAACATGAAGGGCTAAAAATGAAAAAAGCTTATTTGTTCAACATCGCCCTATTGTTGGTCGGCCTCCTGTTTGTGCGAGCCAGCCACGCTCAGGACTATACACGCTGGGAGCTGCCCGAAGGTGCGTTCGCCCGCCTAGGCAAAGGACAAGCGAAAGCGGCGGTCTATTCGGCCGATGGGACGCGGCTGGCGGTGAACAGCAGCATCGGCATCTGGCTCTACGATGCCCACACCGGCACCGAAATCGCTCTAATTCCGCAGAAAAATGCTAGAGCAGTG
>JAPOYQ010000708.1 GCA_026706505.1 Gemmatimonadota bacterium | reverse complement strand
CGCGGCGAGGTGACTGGCGGGATCTGGGAGGCCAAGAGCAATCCGCAGACGGCAGACTTGATTATCGAGGGCGATCTGGAAACTTTCTGGCAACCCAACCCCGACGATGCGCTCGATCAGTGGTCGGTGCAGATAGATTTGGGACGTCCGGTGCTGGCGCGCCAGATTCGTCTCGTCTTTCCCGACAGCGAGGGGGTGCGGCCCTTGCGGCAATTCAGCGTCTTTGTCGCCTCGGGCGCGCGAATCCAGGCGCTCAACGATGTATTCAAGTTTGAAGCGGTCTATCGCACGTCCAAGCCCAATACCGCTACCGAACTGGTGATTCCCCTAGAGTATCTAAGGACCGACAGTACCTATGTACTCGACGAGGGGCTGAAGCTCGATTTAGAGCGCGAGAAGCGCTTTCAAGTGATCCAGTATATCATCATCGAGATCGACGAGCACAGCCCGGGCGTGGGGCTAGCGGAGGTCGAGGTCTTGGCGGTGGGGGACAATGTGAGCTTGGGCACGGCGGGTCGCGGGGGCAGTTTTCTCGAAGGCGGTCGGACTACGGGCGCAGCCCTGATGTTCGACGGCGATATGGACAGCTTCGCGCTGTTGACCAGTGCCGAGGGAGGTTGGGTGGAAGCCGGTGTGTGGTGGCGAGTGGATCTGGGGGCGGTGTTCTTCCTCGACGAGCTTTTCATTTACTTCAGCCAACTGGGCGAAGGGTTGCGCAGCCAAGTCCAAGGGGGCAATCCCTCGGCGGCCGGCGGATTGTTTCTGGTGTCCGACGGCCGCCCAGCCGCGGGATCGGGGTTGCCGGTGCCCGAGCGAGTTGACTACGAGGTCCTAGTCGAAGATCGCTGTCGGCCGCAGTGTCTCGGCCGGCTCTTTCACCAGCGCTATCTATTCGCTCCGCGCAAGGTCCGCTACCTGCTGTGGCACGAAATTGACGGGACGCCGCAGGGGTTTGGTTGGGGCTTGGAGGCGATGCTTTTTTCCTCGGGTCATCCAGCCGAGGTGAACTTGCGCTCGGACTTTATCGACTTGGCGTCGCAGGCGGGCAACGGTCGGCCCCAGGTGATTGAGCGGATTACATGGGAGGCAGACCTGCCGCCGCAGACCAAGATCCAGCTGCGTTCGCGCTCGGGTAATGCACTACGGGAATTGTACACTTTCTTCGACCGCAAAGGCGATATCGTCACCGAGGAGAAGTGGAACAGCTTGCCCAAGGTGTTAAAAGGCTCCATTGATACGACCTTGGTCGTCGGCGAAGATTGGGACGCTTGGAGCAATGTGTACCAGTCTTCGGGCGAGTCCTTCCAATCGGCGAGCCCGCGTCGCTTCGTGCAATTGGAGATGATTCTGGCAACCGACGACCCGCAGGTGGCTCCGGCCGTGAATGCGCTGGCGATAGAATTTACCGATGCACTGGTGCAGGAGGCACGGGGGCAAATCTGGCCACGAGAAGCCCGGCTCAACGAGGATACGCGCTTTACCTATACACTGTGGCCGAGCACTGACGGGCAGGACAGCGGCTTTGATCGCTTGCGCTTTCACATTCCCGGCGTGGCCACGGGCAACGTGGCACTGCGGATCGGCGGAGAGGCAGTAGCGCCCGATTCGGTGAAACTGCACGGCGATTCGCTTTTGGTCTTGTTGCCGCACATTGTGGTCGCCGATTCGGTAGAAGTGGATTTTACGGCGCGGCTTTGGGACAACGCAGCGCTGTTTGCGCTCGATCTGGGCATGGGCGAGCGCCCTGGGATCTGGCAGTCAGTAGTACCGAGCGAACGACGGGCCAATATCGTGTTGTTGCCCGATTTGCCCGTCCAGGCTGCACTCGTCGGCGACGTGGAGATCGCGCCCGTAGCGTTTACGCCCAACGGCGATGAGGTCAACGACGCGGTGGAGATCAGCTTTATAGTCTTCAAGGCCAAGGGTATCCAGCCACAGGTGCGAATTTTTGACGTCGCCGGCCGGTTGGTGGCCCAGCCTACTGGCAGCGAGGTTGCCGGACGCTGGCACTTTCGCTGGTCGGGGCGGACTGCGGGCGATGAGTTGGCGTTGCCGGGGATGTATTTTTGCCTAATTGACCCGGGCGCGGCGAGTAGTGGTGAGGCGGTTTTGCGGCCCCTTGCCGTGGCCTATTAGTTCCTCAACCCAAACAAGCAAAGGTAGATGGCATGGCAGTTAAAACCTGTTTGATGATCGGTGTCAGCGGCATGGCCGGGAGTTGGATCGGACGGATGACCGAGCGTCTCGGCGACCGAATCCAGATCGTCGGGCTAGTGGATGTCAACGAGGAAGCGCTGGCGGCCCAAGGGGCTAAGCTCGGCTTGGGTGCCGATCGGCTCTTTGCCGATTACAAAGAAGCTTGCACCAAGGTACAGGCCGATTTCTGCGGCATTGCCACTCCGCCGCAGTTCCACAGCCCGCAGGCGATTGCCGCGCTGGAAGCGGGGATGCCGGTTATTTGCGAGAAGCCGATTGCCGATACCTTAGAAGCGGCCAAGGCCATGGCCGCCAAGGCCGAGGAGACGGGGTTGCCGTGCGCGATTATCCAGAATTACCGCTACGCGCCCAACAAGCAGGAGGTGGTGCGGATTCGCGAAGAGGAGCGACTTGGGCGGCTGCAGCACATCTTCGGCCGCTACGCCTGCGACTATCGCAAATACATGTCGTGGGGTAAGGAGTGGCGACACGATATGGATTTCAGCCTGCTCTTTGAAGGCTCGGTGCATCACTTCGATATGATGCGCTTTTTAGCGGGGGGGGATTGCGAGGTGTTGCAAGGGTTTGGGTGGAACCCAGCTTGGTCGAGTTTTAAGCACTATTCGAGCGGGTTTTATCTGATGAGAATGGACAATGGAGTGCACGCGGCGTACGAGGGGAACAGTTCGGCGGCGGGGATTACGAGTTGTTGGCACCGCGAGTACTATCGCTTGGAGTTCGAGGAAGGGACGGTGGAGATAGGGGCGGGAGACGAGGTGCGAATTTATCGGGTGGAGCAGGAGGTGGAGGTGTATCCGGCACCAGCCATGGAGTGGGAAGGACACGATTATTTGTTCAAGGAGTTTGTGGATTGGCTGGAGGGAGACAAGGCGTCGGCGACGAGGATTGAAGATAATTTGCAGAGTTTCGCGTTGGTGATTGCGGCGATGGAGACGACGGTGGATGGACAGCCCAAGCGAATTGCGGAGTATGTGTAAGGGAGATGGAGCTTTTGCTACTTTTCGGCTTGGCACTTATCGCAAGGGGATCGCTTGATCTCCTGTTTTACTCTAATGCAGGAGGGTCGTTATGAGTTACATTTTTATTGTCCTTCTTATCGTAGCTTGCTCTGGCGAGCAGAAGCCTACGGCACCGGCGGGCAAGGCTGTCGACTTCTCCGACCTGTTCGGTTTGTTCGGCGGATTCGAGAACTTGGAAGAAGAGGAGAACGAGACGACGGAAGAAGAGGCGGAAACGGATAGTACGTCCAGCGAGGGGGGACCGGATTTGATTGTTCAATCGCCTTCGGTCAGCGACTCCATGCTGACGCCGGAGCAGGCGTTCACCTTGCATGCCAACGTGCATAACCAAGGCGACGAGCAGGCCGTGGCGACGATGCTACACTACTATCGCTCCAACAATACGACGATTACTTCCAGTGATACGGAAGTGGGTACGGACGCAATAGATGCACTGGCCGCCTCGGACAGCAGTGCGGTGTCGATTGAGTTGATCGCTCCAACGAGTGGAGGCCCGGGAGTATATTTCTACGGCGCGTGTGTGGACAGCGTCCGTGGCGAGAGCAATACCGATAACAACTGCTCCTCGGCTGTGAGGATCACGGTGAGTGAGCAGGACACTGATAC
>JAPOYQ010000831.1 GCA_026706505.1 Gemmatimonadota bacterium | reverse complement strand
GGTGGGGACTCGACGCGCCAACTGCAACTGGCGGTCAATATCATCATCTACGCCCTGACGCAGGAAGGGTCGATTACCCAACGTCTCATGCAGATGGTCAACTAGGCTCGCTGCAAAGCCAATTTAAAAGCAGGTGTCAGGTTTGCAACCTCTGACATCTGCTTTTACTTAAGTCTCCACCATGTCCAAGATCGCCCTAGCAAGCCTCTGCGTCAGCCTATTGAGTTGCGCCGCACACCAGGCCGAGTACTACATCGACCAGCTCGCCGATTCACGCCGTCAAGTCCGTCTCGACGCCAGCCACGCCTTAGTGCAACTAGGCGGCGCGGCCGTCGAGCCTTTGATGGACCGCGCGACCACCGGCAGCGATAGTCTGCGCTACATCGTCGCCCAAATTCTCGGCCAAATCGGCGACCGGCGCGCCTCCCCCTTCCTCAAATCGCTTCTCCGCGACGAAAATCGCCATGTCCGCGAACAGGCTGTCCGCGCCCTCGGCCAGCTCGACGATCCCCGCCTCCACGCAACCTTAGCTAGCGTCCTCGCCGATGACTCAGTCCCGGATGTGCGCGGAGCGGCAGCTTGGAGCTTGGGCAACCTCCGCGACACCACGGCCGTGCCCTTGTTGGTGCGCGCCTTGGCGGATACTGTTCCCTCGGTGCGCCGACAGGCCCTCGCTGCGCTGCAGTTTCTGTGGACGCCAAGGGCCGAAGCTGCGGCCCTCGACGCGCTCCGCGACCGCGACGACACTGTGCGCTACATCGCCGCACAACTATTGGGGCACCATCGAACTCACCGTGCCCTCGACGCGCTGTGCCTCGCCTTGACCGACGACAATATCTGGGTCCGCGTGGAGAGCGCACGAACCCTCGGCCGCATCGGCGACACAACGGCCGTGGCCCCGCTAGAGCGCATGTTCGCCGAGCGCGAAGGCCCCGACCACGAGGCTGCTAAAGAAGCATTGCAACTGCTCACGGGCCTGAACTACGCAGTCGCCCCCTAATTTGCGCATCTTCCCGCTGCTTCTCGCCGCCCTGCTATGCGCCCTCCCCCTGCGCGCCCAACCCCGATTTAGCGACCAAACCGCTGCCGCTGGCATCACCTACCGCAATGTATTTGGCGGGCAAGAAAAGCACTACATCCTAGAGTCCCACGGCAGCGGCGCAGCCTTCTTCGACCACGACGCCGACGGCGACCTCGACCTCTACATAGTCAACGGGGCCACCTTTGCCACGTATCGCGATCGCTCGGGGCCGGGCAACGCGCTCTACCGCAATCGCGGCGACTGTACTTTTGTGGAAATCACGCGAGAAGCTGGGGTCGGCGACGCCGGTTGGGGTGGTGGCGTAGCCGTGGGCGACATCGACAACGACGGCCGTCCAGACCTCTATGTGACCAACTACGGGGCCAATGTACTCTATCGCAATCGCGGCGATGACCACTTTGCCGATGCGACTCGAGAAGCAGACGTTGGCGGCGATCAATACAGCGCCAGCGCGGCCTTTTTCGACTACGACCGCGACGGCGACCTCGACCTCTATGTGGCCAACTACGTCGTCTTCGATGCCGAGCACCTACCGGCCAAGCCCAAGCTCTGCACCTTTTTCGGCGGCCTCCGCGTCTATTGCGGTCCCAAAGGCCTAGTCGGCGCGCCGGATGTGCTCTACCGCAACGAAGGCAACGGCGCGTTTACCGACGTTACCCAAGCATCAGGCGTGGCGACCGCCAACCGCTATTACGGCTTGGGCGTAGCGCCGGTCGATTACGATTCCGATGGCGATAGCGACCTCTTTGTCGCCAACGACGAGACTCCCAACGTGCTCTTCCAAAACCAAGGCGACAGCACCTTCCAAGACGTCGCCCTCATCTCAGGCGTGGCGTACAACGGCGACGGCGATGTCGAAGCCGGCATGGGCGTGGACTTTGGCGACTACGATCAAGACGGCGACCCAGACCTGTACGTGACCCACTTTTTTACCGAAACCAATACGCTCTACCGCAACGAGGGCGGCGCGCGTTTCTCCGATGTCACGACTACGGCTGGCCTCGCCGCGGCCACAGTAGAGATGTTGGGTTGGGGAACGCGCTTTTTCGACTACGACAACGACGGCCGCCTCGACCTCTTCGTCGCCAATGGCCACGTATATCCACAGGTGGACCAAGCAGAAACCGGCACCACCTACCGCCAGCCCAACCAACTCTTCCGCAACGAAGGCGGCGGCCGCTTTGCCCTGGTGTCAGCCGGCCCCGGACTGGCGCAGGCCAAAGTCAGCCGTGGCACCAGCTTTGGCGACTACGACGACGACGGCGACATCGACCTCTTCGTCGTCGAACTCAACGACGCACCGACTCTGTTGCGCAATGATGGAGGGAATGCGGGAAACTATCTCGTGGTGCAGGTCTTTGGCCGCGAAGACAACCGCGATGGGGTTGGCACTCGCGTCAGTCTGCAAGTAGCCGGAAAGCGCCAGTGGCGCACGGTCAACGGCGCGGCCAGCTACCTCTCGCACAGCGACTTGCGCGTCCACTTTGGCTTGGGTGTAGCGCAGGCCATCGATCGAGTCGAAATCAACTATCTCAACGGCAGCACCTATGCAGTCGAGAACGTGCCCACCAACAAGCTCTTAGTCGTCCGCCAAGGACAGGGACACTCCCTCCTCGAATTAGGCGCGACTCCTTTTTAATTATCAACCCGCGCTACGCTCGGCCCGCACCCGCTCGATTTCGGCGAGCCGCTCTTGCGCGGCGGAAAATTCGGGATGGAGTTTGAGGAGTTGCTCAAAGACCGCGGCGGCCTTGTTGACGTAACCAAACTCTAAGTGGAGCAGCCCTACATTGTAGCTAGCCTCCGGTGAGCGCGGCGACCGGCTCGCGGCCCGTTTGAGGCTGGCGAGCCGTCCCTCGTATTCTTTGAGCTTGGTAAAGACCTGCATTAGCTCCTGGCCCTCGTCGCTGCGACCCTGCTTGAGGTAGAGCTGAGCCAAGCTGTAGTGAGCACCTGCGTGGCCGGGGTCGCGCTTTATGGCCTCCAAGTAGTAGGTGGCCGCCTGTTCCTCGTGCCCCAGTTTGGCCGTCACCGCGCCCAAGCGGTGATAGGAGTTGGCGTGGGCCGCATTTTTGAGCAAGGCTTGGTGAAAGTAACTCCGAGCCGCTTCGAGCTTGCCTTCCTGCTCGCTGATAACGGCGAGGTCGTAAAACGCGCTCGCCGTCTCAATGCCGAGTTCCACGGCTCGCCGATAGGCCGTCCGAGCTTCTTCGTATTGGCTCAAGGCCATGTAGCTCTCGCCCAAGTGCGAGTACAACCGTCCTTCGTCTGGGTGATCTGCAAGGGCGCGCTGGTACTCGGCAATGGCTTCGCCCGGGCGGTGCTGCAAGTGATAAACTCTCCCTAAATTGGCCCGGGCTTGCAGGAAGGTCGGCACCAAGCGCACGGCTTCCTGATACTGAGCAGCGGCCTCTGCGTAGAGGCCCTGTTGCTGGTAGAGATAGCCGAGGTTGTAGTACACGTTCCCAAAGTCGGGCCGTAGTACGAGCGCCTTCTTATAGCTGTCTTCTGCGGCTAAAAAATGGCCCATTCCGTCGAGAGAAACGGCGAGGCCGATCTGCGCCTCAAAATGCTCGGGGGCCAACTTCAGCGCCTGTTCAAAGTGGGGGATTGCCTCGTCAAAGCGCTCTAGCGCCGCGTGCGTCACACCTAAATTGCTATGGGCTTGAGCAAGGTCTGGATCCAACTCGACGGCCTGCTGGTAGTAGCGGGCCGCTTCGTCCATCTGGTTTTGGGCGCGCAAGCGGTCGCCTTGCTCAACAGCTTTTTTCGCGGCGTTTGCCTGGTACTGAGAATACCAGTACGAGC
>JAPOYQ010000820.1 GCA_026706505.1 Gemmatimonadota bacterium | reverse complement strand
ATTCTGAATGGCCTTGATGCACATATCGGCCGTGTAGAAGGCGAGATCAAAAGTGGGGTAGCCGTAATGGGCGGTGGCAAAATCGACCCAATAGGGGTGACCGTCGACGACCCATACATTGCGGGGCCGCAGATCGCCCAAGACGAGGCAAATTCCCTCGTTGAGCAGGAGGTTGGTGCGGACGGCAATGGCCTTTTTGAGGTCGGGATAGGCGTTGGCGATGTAGTTGTAGTGCGGGTCAATGCGCAGTTGCTCAAAAGCCTTAGTGGATGCAAACTCGTCGGCGACCTCGGACGAGCCGGCGGTCTCGTTGTGGACAGTGGCCAGCAGTTCGCCGCACTGGACGGCGATTTGCAGGTCGATGCGGCCGTTGACCAAGTCGCCCTCCCACGATAGGGAGTTGTGCGGTGGTGGGGTCGTCACGAGGATGAAGTCCGTGCGGTCTTCGAGCAAGACTTCCGGCAAGATTTCGGGAGCGAGAAGTTGCGCCAAGCGCTCGATGCAGCTTTTCTCGGCGAAGATGCGCCGCCGGTCGATCCACCAGCGCTCCTTGATTTGGACGCGCGAGTGCGCCTGCTTGACGATCCAAGTCTGGTTGGGTGACGCTACGTAGTACACCCGGTTTTTCAGCCCGTCGCTCAAGCTCTGGACTCGGACCGGCCCCCCATTGGCGAACAGTTTCTTGCGTTTCAGATATTTGGGTATAGCCTTTTTTTCTAGGTTCATCGGCTTCTCTCAAGAGGTAGTGGCGGTGGTGGCCCGCACCTGTTCGACTTGGCTGGCGGCGTGGTACGAGCTGCGCACTAGCGGGCCGGACTCGACGTGGCGAAAGCCCAAGCCGAGGGCGAAGCTCCGCCACTGTGCAAACTCGTCCGGGTGGACGAACCGCTCTACGGGCACGTGGTGGACGGATGGGCTTAGATATTGGCCCAAGGTCAGGATGGCGCAGCCGACATCCGCTAGGTCGTGGATGCTCTGGGCTATTTCTTTTTTAGTCTCGCCCGCCCCTAGCATCATGCCGGACTTGGTGGGGGCCGGACTCACCTTGCGGGCCCGGTCGAGGAGTTCCAGCGAACGGCCGTACTGGGCTTGCGGGCGCATGGTGGGGTAGAGGCGCGGCGGAGTCTCGATGTTGTGGTTGAGGATGTCCGGGCCGGCTGCGAGGACGGTGGCTAGGGCCTGCCAGTTGCCCTTGAAGTCCGGGATTAGGACTTCGACGCTCGTCTCGGGGCAAAGGCGATGTACTGCCGAGATCGTCCGGGCGAAGATGCGCGCCCCGCCGTCTGGCAGTTCGTCGCGATTGACCGAGGTAATTACCGCGTGGTCCAGCCCGAGGTGAGCAATGGCGGCGGCGACTCGCTCGGGCTCGCCCTCGTCGAGTATTTGGGGTCGGCCCGTCTTGATCGCGCAAAATCCGCAACTGCGGGTGCAGACATCGCCCATGATCATAAAGGTCGCCGTGCGCTGGCTCCAGCACTCGCCGATGTTGGGACACTGGGCACTCTCGCACACCGTGTTAAGCTGTAGATCGGCGAGCAGGTTTTTTAGGGCGATGTAGTTGGGATGGCCCGGGGCTTTGGCCTTGAGCCAGGGCGGAAGTCGGCGCTTGGAGTCAGATGCCATAAGACAGACGGGGAAAAACTAAACCAGAGAATAGAATATAATACGGCTCCAGCACGCTAATATCAAGACTTGGTCGGTGCAGTGGCTAAGCACGTGCGGCACAGCCCGTACCACAGGCAGCCGAGGGGAATGAGTTTGGTACTGCGATAGGCGATGGAAACGGCCGGTTCCCATGTGCGCTCAGGGTCAATCGGCCCATAGACCCCAGGCTCGATATCGAAGAGAACGAAGGGAGTCGGCAGGGCGATAAAAGCAAATATCCACAATAACTTAGGAAATCTTGAGTGCGCGTATAAGCCCACGAGTACGGGCTGGAGAAAAACGTAGTGGTGTTCCCAAACATCTTTGTACACCAGAAAAAAAGTACACATCCACAGTGCGAGCAGCGGCAGGGCATCGCGGCTACGCCAGGTGGCCACTAGTGCCGCGACGAGGATGGCGGCCTGCGAGCCGTAGATGACTGCGCGGCCCGCAAAAGGGAGGTCGGCGAGGGTCGTCAGCTCGGCTAGAGGACGCCCGGCTAGTTGGGCCACGACACTGACCAGCCCGCCTTGCAGCCCGAGATTGCCCGCGTGGGTGAGGGTGCCTTGGACGGGACTGCCATGGATATTGGCGGCGAAAAAAGTTGCCAAGCTATTTGGATACAGGAGGAAGTAAGGCAGCGAAGTGAGCAAGCCGGCCAGCAGCCCCAAGACGAGGACGCGCCAAGCGCGGAGCCTCAGGAGCGCGGGAGAGAGGATTAAGGCGTTGGGTTTGACTAAGAGGGCACCTGCCCAACAGAAGCCGGTCGCCCATCCCCGGTCGCTGTAGAGACCGACGATGAGCCAAAAGAGCAGCGAGGCCGCCCAGAAGCTAACCTGCCCCATGTAGAGTTCGAGAAAATAAGGCGAATACGCCAGCCACATAAATAGGGCCAAGCCCTGGCGCGGCCCCTCAACCCACCGCCAGGTCAGATAGAGATTAGCCGCGAGGAAGAGCTCAGTGCAGCAGAGGTGCAGGAGGTATGCGGTAAGGGGCTGAAAGTGGGCAAAAAAGCTAGCGACCAAGGCAAAGGCCGGCAGATAGCGGAAGCCGAAGGCACCCGACACCGAGTAGATGTCGCGGCCTTCGGCTAGGGCTTGGCCCGCCAAATAGAAGACCCCGAAGTCAAAGCCACGGCGGGTGTGGGAGGCGTCGTTGAAGAAGGGCCGGAGGAGGTCGGTACCGAGCGCGGCGAGGAAAAAGGCGTGAATTAAAAGGCCCGCTGCGAGGTAGGGAACAGGCCCTCTAAAGCGATTCATACCGCTGAAAAATACAAACTCCTATTGGAGATCGCCGCGGCCGGCTTCTTGGGCGATGGATTCCTCTTCTCGCCCGCCTATTTCCCCCTTGTCGAACCACATCTGGTACTCGCTTGGGTCAGCGATGATGCGGCACGCCTCCAGTACTTGGGGATCCACAGTTACATTGTACGCTTCGGCCACTTGCTGCCCGAATGCCTTTTCGAGGATGTCGAAGGTGAGCCGCCAAGCGATGAGTTCTTCGTTCTCCTGCCAGTGTTTTTCCTCGATTTTTTCGATTTCGTCGATTAGGTGGCTGAGCGGCTTGGCGAGCTGGTTGTACTCCTCGCCTTCGGCGACCTTGTCCAATTCCTCGACTTGGGCTTCGAGTTCGCTGATGTAGTTGAATCCGCGGTTTTCGGCAACAGCGCGGAAGGCCGCTAGGTCCTTTGGAGCAGCGACGAAGTCTGGAGTCAATTCTGGGTATTTGAGCCGGTGCTCGCGGGCGTAGTAGAAAAATTGATTGTTGAGGCTGTAGAAGCCGTTGAGTTGCCCGTAGAGGCGGTTGCCGCTACGCCCGGATACCTCGATGTCTGGGGTGATGCCGCCGCCGCCGCGGACGATGCGCTCAAGCAGGAGGGTCTTGAACTCCTTGTCGTACCCGCGGACGAGGGTGGAGTCCTTGCGCATGCGCTTGTCGATGGAGCGGCCCGAAGGCGTGTGCCAAGCGGCCATGGTCAGCTTGAGCTCGGCGCGGTCGTCGATGTGGACGATCTGCTGAACGGATCCCTTGCCCACGGTCGTAGTTCCCAGCACCAGCCCGCGGTCCCAGTCTTGGATGGCACCGGCGACGATCTCGGACGCCGAAGCGGACCGGTGATCGACCAAGACGATGAGGGGTGTGTTGCGCAGCAGAGCGTCCTCGCTGGTTTCGTACCTAGCCGTGTCCTTAAAGGCGCGGCCTGCGGTAAAGACGACGAGGCG
>JAPOYQ010000759.1 GCA_026706505.1 Gemmatimonadota bacterium | reverse complement strand
TCAAAAACTTCGAGTTGCAAGTCAACGATGGTCAGGTGTTGACCGAGGCCGGCAATCCCATATGGGAGAGCTTTGCGGTGCGGACCAACAGTACCGATCCGATCGCCACCATCGAGATCGACCCGCCGCGCTTTTTGCGCTTCATTCGCCTGCGCGCCACCTCATCCATCCCCTTTGAGGTGGAGAAATTCCAAGTCTTCGGCGAGGGTTTCTTCCCCACCGTGCAGTACATTTCGCCGCTCATCGACATGGGCACCCCAGCCAATTGGGGGCGCTTGCGCTGGCTAGAGGAGACCGTTGGGCAGGCGAGCGCCGTGCAGATGAACATCCGCACCCGCAGCGGCAACGACACGTCGCCCTTCGCCTATACGCGCAAGCGAGTGGGACGGCAAGACGCCGAGGAGATCGCGTTCTCAGTCGATAATCCCGACCAGCCACTCTTGCGCGACGAGTACCTCGACCTGCCAGCTAAAGGAGGCCCCGCCGATGTGTGGGAACGCGGTCCCGTGCGCGACGACTTGGCCAATTGGAGTCCGTGGACCTCGCCCTACGATCCGGTCGCGGGCACCGGCAGCGAGGGCGCGTTGGTCCTCTCGCCCGGGCCGCGCCGCTACTTCCAGTTCCGGGTTGACTTCCAGTCCAACGACCTAGAGTCAGCCAAAATCCTGCGGCAGTTTTCCTTTGACTTCACAACGCCGCCATTGGCCGATGTTCTCGTCGGCGAGATTTTTCCACGCGAGGTGCCCGCAGCCGCAGACATTCCCTTCGTCTATGCCGTACGCGCCGAGATGGAGAGCGGAGATCTGCAGGGCTTCGACGGGTTTGAGCTAGTCACCGGCAGCCGCATAGATCGCATCGAGCGCATTGAAATTATCGACGCGCAGGGGGAGTTCCTTCTAGCGCACGACTTTGCGGTACAAGACGCGGTCACCGACGAGGGCGATGTGGCCATCACCGCCATCGCAGAGCGCAGCTTTGCGGTGCGCTTCCCGAGAGTGACAGCGCACAATGCCGTATTAAAGATCCACTTCGTCAGCCGCATCCTCTCGTACAGCACGGCCTTTGAGGGCCGGGGATTGCTGTTGGAGGAAGACGCTTTCCAGAGCGTCCAAGCCGGCGACGCCACTGCACTGGACGAAGGCGACATCTCGTTTAAATCGGACACTACCGTCTTGAGCCCGGCCGTTAACAGCGGCAGCCTAGTGGGCAGCTTTGACCTCGCCGCGTCCGTTATCACGCCCAATGGCGACGGAATCAACGACGTCTTAGATATGGAGTGCGAGGTCCTCGCGGTCGACGGCGGGCAGATTGCGGTCAATATATACGACCTAGGGGGCCGCCGGATGCGTCGCCTTTTCGACATCGAAGGACAGAGCGGCGTGTACAGTTCGGAGAACTTGCCCCAACTGCAATGGGACGGGACCGACGATCAGGGTGAGAACGTGGCCCCTGGTCTTTATTTGATCCAACTCAACATCGAAGGCGATGCACGCGCTAGCGCCAGCACGCGCACCGTCGGCGTAGCGTACTAGGATTTATGGGATTTGTGTGATTTATGGGATTCTACCCTGCCTGTCACCCTACCACGTGGGGGAGTCAAAAAAGGAATGAGGATTATGTTAGGACGAAATTTATTGTGGGGACTTACTATTGCGGCTTGGTGCACCAGCGCGGCGTGGGGCCGGGCCGAGTTTCACATCGGCGGCCCGACGGGTACTTCTTGGCAGGGGCTGATCACCGACGAGCAGACCGAATACGCCATCGTTGACGATCAAGGCGCGGTCTTGGGCACGCTTCCCATCGCCATCGGCGCGGAGGAAGCGGGCGTCGATACCATGATCGCCTACGACGACAACGCCATCCGGCCCATATGGGTCGATCCGTCCGTCAATCTCGCGCTAGACGTGAACTTGACTCCGCGCGGCGGCAACCTCTTCACCAGCGTCTCCACCGGCTACACCCGCGAGGCGGCCAAAGAGGTCCAGGTGATGATCGACGGCGACCCGGAAACGGCGACCTTGCGCCAAGTCGATATCTCGCCGCGCCTAGCTGGCCTCAATATAGGCTACGTGAAAAACACGGTCATCAATCTGGGAGCCGAGATGCCAGTCAACCGCATCCGCTTTTATCCACGCCCGGGCTTTGAAGAAAACTACTTGGCTTGGTACGAAATCGGCGTAGCCGACAACACCGCGCCTTTTATATCCTCACCCCAAGAGAAAGCACCGGGCAAGCGCTGGTACCGAGACATCAGCCGCTCGCTCACCTCGACCAACGACCCGGAATTCGACATCCTAGAGCGCAACGTTGAAAACCTCGACCAAATCGTGGATTTGCGCTTTCCCACGCGCGATTTGCGCTGGGTTGGCATTCGCCCGATCAACCCCGAGCGCACTTGGGAGATCGCCGAAATGGAGGTGTACGGCGAGGGCTTTGTCACCAAGACCTCTTATCGCACGGGCGTGTTGGACTTTGGTCGTCCAGTGGCTTGGAGCAAGATCCGCTGGCAGGGCGAGGTGCCCGAGGGTACTCGTCTCGTGTTGCGCACGCGCACCGGCTCCACGCCACAGCCCAATTTATTTTGGAAAATCGGCAGCACCGGCAACTTTGAGCGGGTGTCCAAAGATGAGTACACTACGACCTACCAAGTGGGTCGGTTTGGCCAGATCCAAGCGACCTACGACGTGGACAACTGGAGCTTCTGGTCAACGCCCTACGACTTTGCGGCCGGACTGCGCAACCCAGAGGCAACGGGCTGGGAGGACGGAACGCCCCTCCTCTCACCCGGACCCAGCCAGTACTTGCAGCTAGAAGTGGTCATGTTTTCCGACGGGAACAAAGCGCCGTACATAGACGAGATGTCCCTGTTGTTTGCCGAAGATCCCGCAGCCCAAAGCGTGATCGCCGAGATCTGGCCGGTTGAGACCGATAACTTCGAGCCGCAGACCTTCACCTATGTAGTGCGGCCCGTACTCGAAGACGGCGACCGGGGCTTCGACCGGCTGGAGATCTTCACTCAGGTTCCGGCCGAAGCCGTGCATTCGGTCGCGGTCGATGGCCGGGAAATCATCGACGACTTCCCACCCCAATTAGAGAAAGACCGGATCGTCATTAGCTTTGAGCCGTTTGTCGCGCCGCGCGACAACGAGCGCCGCATCGAGGTTGTCTTCGACGCCAAGGTGCTGCGCTTTGGCGCGGAATTCACCGGTTGGGTGTACGACAGCACCGAGCCCGAGCTCAAGCAGCAAGTCCGGCCCGGCAACGCAACCTTCCGCTTTGCCGGCGACGCCCTATCGGTGCGCACGCCCGTCGGCGGCCAACTCGTGCGGAAAGTCACCGCACATCCCACGACGCTGACGCCCAATGGCGACGGGATCAACGATCAGACCATGATTTCGTACGATCTGCGCAACATCGGCGCGCCGCGCCAGATCGCTCTGCGGATTTTTGACCTGTCCGGCCGGCTAGTGCGCGAGGTGATCTCCACGCCAGCCGTTAGCGGCAGCTTTGCGGCGGTTTGGGATGGCCGTCGCACTGAGTCGCCCCAGGCGTGTACCTCTACCAAGTCGATCTAACTACTGACAAGGGCATTTCAGCAGCCGCGGGCACCGTAGCTGTGGCCTACTGAGCGAGCAATGGCAGGAACTGCGAAATACATCTGCAAGATCGCCCTATTCTTGTGGGCTATTAGCGGCGGCTCGGCCGCAGCCCAAATCGGGCTGCAATCGCTGGCCTACCCAGGTGCGGAGGCCCTCGACCCAGCGATGCGCCGCTGGTACGTGCCCCAAGAGCTGGTCGCCGAACACCACTGGCGGCAGTGGAGCGCTACCAACTACGCACGCGTTCCCTATCAGCGGTATGTTAGTACCAGC
>JAPOYQ010000472.1 GCA_026706505.1 Gemmatimonadota bacterium | reverse complement strand
GGAGACGGCAAAACCAACGCCGACGGCTCGCCTAAGGTGCAGTTTATCGAGACCCAACTCGTCGCCGCCGGCATCGCCGAAGCCCGGGTCATCCTGCCCATCACCGATCCCTATGTCGTCCACCACGGCGCGCTGGGTTCCTACGCCACCGTCTATCTCGACGACGCGCACACCGCACGAGCCACCGCAGTACTCCGCGCCATTCCCGGCGTCGAACAGGTGCTCAGCCGCGAGCAAGCGGTCGCCACCTACCAACTCCCCGCCGACCGCATCGGCGAACTGGTCGTCCTCGCCGACCAAGATACCGTCCTCGGCCGCACCCCCGACTGGCACGAACTCGCCGACGTCGCCGAGGGCCTGCGCTCGCACGGCGGTCTGCACGAAGGCGTAGTGCCCATGATCTGCAATAGACCGCTAACGGACCAATACGCCGAGTTGTTGGCCTCGGGCCAAGCGCGCAACTGGGACCTCTTTGACTTTCTTTGCAATGGAGTCCTAGCCTAATGCGTCCTCTTCGCGCCTTGCACAACTACCGCCATCACCTACCATGCCCGACCTCAAAGCGGATATCGCCGTAGTCGGTGCCGGCATCGTCGGGTTGGCCCACGCCCTTGCCGCGGCCAAGCGCGGCCACCGCGTCGTCCTCTTCGAGCGCACTCCCCAAGCCCAAGGGGCCTCTATCCGCAACTTCGGCATGATCTGGCCCATTGGCCAAGCTCCCGGTCTCATTCACCAACGCGCCCTCCGCACGCGCCAAATATGGCTCGACCTCGCTCCTAAAGCGGGCATCTGGTGCGCCCAGACCGGTTCCTTACACCTAGCTTATGCCGACGACGAGTGCGCCGTGCTGGCGGAATTTGCCGACCGCGCCCCGGCCCTCGGCTACGCAGTCGAGTTGCTCGACCGGGACGCCGTACTCGCGCGCAGCCACGCCGTGCAGCCCGCTGGACTCAAAGGCGGCATCTGGAGTGCAACCGAACTCTGCGTCGATCCCCGCGAGGCCATCGCCGCGCTGCCAGATTATCTAGCTCGCGAGTACGGCATCACCCTCCGCTTCTCCACTCCAGTCCACCACATCGACCTACCCCTGATCCACACGCCAGCGGAAACTTGGTCCGTGGACCGCGCCATCGTCTGCAGCGGCGCGGACTTTGAATCGCTCTACCCCCAAGTATTTGCCAACAGCGGACTCACTCGCTGTAAGTTGCAGATGATGCGCACCGCGCCCCAGCCCGGCAACTGGCGTCTCGGGCCGATGCTTGCCGCCGGGCTTACCCTGCGCCATTACCCGGCCTTCCAGTGCTGTCAAACACTGGCCGCCTACACTCAGCGAATTGCCGATGAGCGCCCCGAATTCGACCAGTGGGGCATCCACGTCATGGCCTCGCAAAACGGCCTCGGCGAAATCGTCATCGGCGACTCGCACGAGTACGACTGGGTCGTCAACCCGTTTGACAACCCCGCAATCGATCAACTAATTCTCGACTATCTCCAGACCTTCCTCGCCGCTCCGGCCCTGCACATCGCCCAGCGCTGGCACGGCATCTACGCCAAACACCCCGACCAAGCTACTTTCATCGCCGAGCCGGCGCGCGGCGTAACCATTGTCAACGGCATCGGCGGCAACGGCATGACCACTGCTTTCGGGCTGGCCGAGGAGGTCTTCGCCGAGTGGGAGTGAGCCAATGAGCCTCAGAGAGCGCGTCTATCACTTTATCGAGCCAGACCATGAGCCGGGGCGCATCGTCGATGTGGCCATCATCGTCCTGATTTTGCTCAACATCGTCGCCCTGATCCTCGAAACCGTCGAGCCCATCTACAACCTCAATCGCGCCGCCTTTGAACTTTTTGAGGATTTCTCACTGACTGTGTTCGCGATTGAATACTTAGTACGCCTGTGGGCCATTACCGCCAATCCGCGGTTTTCTCATCCCGTGACCGGGCGCATTCGCTTTGTCTTGACGCCCCTCGCCATCATCGACTTCCTCGCTATCCTCCCCTTGTTCCTGCCGCCCCCGACTGTAGATGCGCGCTTTATCCGCGTAATCCGCGTAATCCGCATCTTCCGCGTCCTCAAGCTGGTGCGCTACTTTCGCGCCCTGCGCTTGCTCGGCCACGTCATTGCCGATCGCAAAGAAGAGCTTGTTAGCATCTTCTTAGTGCTCCTGATCCTTTTGGCCCTCTCCTCGTCGCTGATGTACCTCGTCGAGCACGAGGACCAGCCCGAGGTCTTCACCAGCATCCCGGCCACCATGTGGTGGAGCATCGTCACCTTGACCACGGTCGGCTACGGTGACACCTATCCGATCACCGCCCTCGGCCAGACCATCGCCGCGGTCATCGCCATCTTGGGAATCGGCATGTTCGCGCTGCCGGCCGGCCTGCTCGGCGCGGGATTTGTCGACGCCCTAGCGGCTCATCGGTCAGAAGACTCAGAGCGCCGTTGTCCGCACTGCGGCGAGCGAATCGACCAATAAAAAAGCGGCCGAGGCAAAAGCCCCAGCCGCTTCTCCGCTCTCATCTTTCGCGCCATCAATCGAGCGGCAGTTCCACCCGCCGTCCTTCCGCCATACTAATCTGCACGGCCTCGGTAAACTCCATATACTTGACGCCGTCGGCAAAGCTGGTGTGGGTCACGGGTCGGCCGTCGCGAATGGCATCGACAAAGTCCTCTTCCACCTGCCAGCCGTCGCGCGGATGCTCGGGAATGTCAAAGGACTGGTACTCGTCGTCGCCCTCGCCAGCTATCCATATCCCACTCTCGTCCATCTTAAACGAGCCTTTGGTTCCGTAAAAGGCAAAGCCAAAGGAAGGGCCTAAGCGCGCGACGCTGCTCAGGTGATAGACCGCGGTCGCGCCGCTCTCCAGCTCGGCGACAATGCCCAAGCTCTCCGGCACATCGGCCGGTGCTCTCTGTCCCGTCTCCTCGTCGAGCCGCTCGGTCGTAAACGTCTTGCCGTAGGCTATCACGGCCTTTTCGTGCCCGGCATAGCGCCGCACCGTCTCGTTGCCAATGCCCATCGCCATGATGTTGTTGCCCGACAAATCGCGGCGCTGCCGCCAGTGCAATGGCGCGTCCGGGGCGTAGCCGCCGGAGAGGCCGGTGAAGTGAATTTCCAATAGGTCGCCGAAAAAACCGCTGTGCAGCTTGTCGAGCAAGAGCGGCTCGGCCGACAAGTAGAAGGGCGCCGGCACGATCATCGCCACCTTGTCCGTTTGCTGCGAGGCCGCGTACATCTGCCGCGCCTCAGCCAGATTCATGCACATTCGCGCCTCAGTCAGCACGTGTTTGCCCGCTTCGAGCCCAGCCAGTGTCATCGGACAGTGCATATAGGGCCACGTGCCGATGCAGATCGCATCCACATCGTCGCTTGCGATCAGCGCTCGCCAGTCCTCAAAGACCTGTGGGATGCCGTACTCGTCGGCGATCCGCTGGCCCGATTCGCGCGAGCGGTTGCAGACTGCGGTTATCTCGACCCCGTCGATGCCTTGAAAACCGGGAATGTGCTGTAGGCGGGTATTGGCCCCCGCGCCGATTAGGCCGATGCGAAGCGTCATAACAGTTTTCCTCCTGTGTGTTTGTCGTCCTAGGTCGCATCCTAAAGCTGGCCTAAGCTAGCCGTCCCCCTCGCGCCTGTCAACGCCACTCATAAAGCGATTTACGCGCTAGCTGGTAATCATCGGCAGGCCGGTCAATCGCCGTCGCCCCACCCGAAGCCACCTCGATTAGCCGACCGCACACCGGCTCATAAGCCGCTCTAGGTGCCACCGCGCCCTTGGCCACCAAAATCTGCTGATGCTCGGGCTGGATCCCAGCGCAGGTAATCTGGTGAATGCTGTTGGGACAGGACCGCTCGCTGTTGAGCAAGAGCAGCC
>JAPOYQ010000712.1 GCA_026706505.1 Gemmatimonadota bacterium | reverse complement strand
AACCGAGCTAGGCGGACTCATCGGCATTGGCCGCTATCCGCTCACGCTCCACAGCGCCGGTTGGGGTATCCTCTTTAACATGGTCATTGTCGTCGTCGTCAGTTTTTTTACCCAGCCCAAGGAAGCCAACCATCTGGCCCACCGCGATCACTACCACCACTTCCTCAAAGAGCACACGGCTCTGCCCGAGGCCAAAAAGAAATGGCAAACGCCGGTCTGGATTCTGACGATAGTCTGGTTCCTCTGTGCCATCGGCCCCTTTGCCGTCTTAGGCAATCAGACTGATCCTACCCAATGGCCCTTGGGGATTCCCTCGCTGTGGATATGGCAGATCGCCTGGTGGATCATCGGCTGTTTTATGATGTATTTGCTGGCCTTTAAGCTGGAAATGTCCACCGTCCCCACCAGCGAGGTCGAATCCCCGCGGCAAGACGCCTGAGGTGCGCTCCGCCTTTCCCTTTCTCCGCCTAGTGCTAGCGCTCGGCGCGGCCCTGCTCGGCGCGCTGCTCTTGCCCGATCAAGGCGCAACGAGCGGACTGAGCCTTTTTCCGCCCGCCGCAGCCATCCTCGTCGCCGTCGCCACCGGCCGCCTGATCTTGGGACTAGGGTTGGCAATCGTCGGCGGTGCATTCATCTCCCTGCCGGCAGATGTCCCACTCTACGCGATCCCATTCCGCGGCTTAGAACGTGCCCTCATAGACTTTGTCTGGACCCCGCTGCGCGACTCTTTTCAACTCTTCATCCTCGGCTTCACGGCCTCACTCATTGGCATGGTGCGCGTCATCTCGCTGGCCGGTGGCACCCGAGGCATCGCCGACCTGTTAGTCGCCCGAGCCGCGGGCGTGCGCTCGGCCCGACTGGCCACCGCGCTGTTGGGACTGGCGGTCTTCTTCGACGATTACGCCAACACGCTCGTCGTCGGCACCACCATGCGCCCCATCGCCGATCGCTTCCGCATCTCGCGCGAAAAATTGGCCTTTCTCGTCGATTCTACCGCCGCCCCCGTAGCCGGCATCGCCGTCGTCAGCACCTGGATCGGCTTTGAGGTGGGTCTGTTCGACAGCGCGATGGAGCAAGTCGGCGCGGGGATCTCCGGTTACGAACTGTTCTTCCGCGCCCTGCCAGCCCGCTTCTACTGCCTGCTAACCCTGACCTTCGTGCTGTGCTCCACCATCGCCGGTCGCGATTTTGGCGCGATGCTCAAAGCCGAGCATCGCGCCCGGCGAACGGGCCAAGTCCTCGCACCGGGAGACCGCCCGATGACCGGCGACGCCTCCCAACTCCCCGAGCACCCCGGCCTCCGCGCCCACTGGGCCGTGGCCGCAGGTCCCGTCCTCCTCGTCGTCGCTGGCGTCCTCGGCGGGATGCACCTAGACGCCAGCCAAGCACCGGCCGTGGTGGCCGCCCGCGCCGAACACGGCTTTTTCGCCCGGCTCTACTGGACTCAGGTTTTCTCTCACGCCGACGGGCCCAAAGTAATGTTCCTCTCCGCCTTAGCCGGCTCGGTACTGGCCGCAGTCTTGGCCCTAACCCGCCGCGAGGAAGCAAGTCCCAGACGCCCGCTCGGCCTAGTGGAGGTCTGCAAGACTTGGGCGAGCGGCATTACGGGCTTTTCCTATGCGCTGGTGATCTTGATCTTGGCCTGGGCGATCAAGGAAACCTGCGAGGCCGTTGAGACTTCGGCCTATATCGTCGGTGCGCTCTCCGGCTTCCTCGACCCGCACTTCCTTCCCCTCCTCGTCTTCCTACTCGCCGCGGTGGTCGCCTTCTCCATCGGCACCTCGTGGACGACCATGGCCGTCCTCTTGCCGACCATGGTGCCAGTAGCCTACGACCTAGGCGGTCTGGCGCTGACGGTCCTCGTCGCCGCCGCGGTATTGGACGGCGCGATCTTCGGCGACCATTGCTCCCCCATCAGCGACACCACCGTCCTCTCTAGCATTGCCGCCGCCTGCGACCACCTAGCCCACGTTCGCACCCAGATACCCTACGCCCTGACGACGATGACGATCGCCGGGCTATGCGGCTACTTGGGTAGCACCCTGCTGTGGTCGCCGACCACTGGCCTAGCCGTGGGGCTATGCCTCGTTGTCGTAGTGATCTTTGTCGTGGGAAGGAAAACGGATGCTGATTGATTTCGCCGTGAACTAACTACCACCCCGCCGTCGTCCGATCCACCAATTCCTCTAACACCATGTCCAGCGCCCGCTCCACCGCTGGATCTCGCCCCTCTTCCTCGGCCGACGCGGCATCGTAGGTCCCCCAACCCTCTAGCTCGGCCAACGCCAACAACACCTCCCCATCCTCTACCCTCACCAACTCGGCTGCCACCAAGACCGCAAACCGGTACTGCTCGGTCTGCTCGGCTGCCGTATAGGTGTCGGGGCGGTCCTCAATCGATATCACGTTGAGCTGCAAGAGGGCATCGGCGCTCTCTTCGTCAACTACCCGCAACTGGCCGTCCTCGGCGTAGGCATCAATGGCGCGTTCCGTCAGGCGCTCGGCCACAGCAAATTCCGCGGTCTGGTTGTCTGCCACGGGTATGCCAATGCTGCGGATGCCGCCCAGCAGGCCGCCGGAGGTCGAGTAGTAAGCGCATCCTCCGATACAGAGCGCGACTAGCGCGGCTCTAATCGTCTGACTTGCCCGCATCGTCCTCTGTTGCAGGCTTGCTCGCATCGTCCGCGGCCGTAGGCTTACTCTCATCGTCCTCAGCCGCCGGCTTATCCGCATCGTCCTCAGCCGCCATCAGCGACCGCGCTCCGTCGCCCACGGCAATGGGCTGGTTCTGGGGCCGTCCCCTCACATCGGTCCCCCGCACCTCCAGCCGCTGCCACTGCTCTTGGCCCGGGGCGCGGGCCACCGAGTGCTCGACCATCATCGCGCTTAACGGCCGGGTGTCGCCTACCACCGGTGCCTCGCCTACCACTGGAGAGCGCACTGTACACAGGCGCTCCTGCACGTGCGTGGCGACCACCCGCGCCTTGACCGCTTCCCAGCGGCCCAGCGACTGCCCACTGTCCGGATCTTCGATCTCCCCGTGCGAGGCGAAAATGGCAAAGGCCATGCCCTCCTGGACGCCCTGCTCGCTACCGACGTTGAGCACCAAGGTTGTATCGTCGATAATGGCGGCGACCTTGCCTGCAATAGGTGTGCTCATGCAGTTGTGCTCCTAAAACAAAGAAACCGGCCCGCGCTTGCTGGACCGGTCTCGATATACTTGGTGGGATTTTACTCACTCGCCTGCGGCCCACCTATCGTCCTCGCTCCTGTCGAAGTCGAAGATGAAATCTTCTGGATTCTTGTATCCCCGGTGCTTGCTCAACTCGCGGTCCCGCAAGCGCACCGCGTAGTGCAAGTGCGGACCGGTCGAGCGGCCCGTGTTGCCCATCGTCCCGATCTTCTCTCCGCGCTTTACCTCCTGCCCCAGCTCGACCAAGATTTTGTCCAAGTGGCCATATTCGGTCTGATAGCCGCCCTGACGCGCATAGGGCTGACCCTGCTCGTCGAGTTCCTTTTTCCGATGATCAAGAACAACCGTCTTGCCGAGATATTTATCCCTCGCGGCGTAGCTTACAAAGCCATCAGCCGTCGCGTAGATAGGCGTGCCCGTGCGACCGGCAAAATCGACGCCGCTGTGGAAGGCCCGACGCCCGGTGAAGGGATCGATGCGCCAGCCAAAGGACGACGACCGCCAAGTCATCTGCTCGCGGACCGGTGAAATCGTGGGCAAGTACTGGACGCTAGTCTCTTGGAATCTGCGCTCGATTTCCTCAAAGCTCTTTTCTTGGAGGTTGGCCATCCGCTTCAGATAGTCGATGCGCACGCTCACCTCTCGCATCATCAACTGCTTTTGCAGCGGCAAGGACGTGAACTT
>JAPOYQ010000952.1 GCA_026706505.1 Gemmatimonadota bacterium | reverse complement strand
AGACGGTCTGCCGAACAACCGCATCTACTGCTTGTTTGAGGACTCGCGCGGACACCTCTGGATCGGTACCCACAGCGGCGTGGTTCACTACGACGGTCGGCTTTTCCAGACCATCAAATCACCGCATATAGGACCCGTTTGCCGCATACTCGAAGACCGCGACGGCACCTTCTGGTTTGGCACGATCATGGGTTCCATCATACGCTATCGACCCCGGCAAACGCCGCCCCGGATCCGCCTCATCCGGGTTACCACCGATCAGGTCTATGAGGATGTAGCGGACGTCTGCTCCTCCACGGTGGGACAGCAGGTGGTTTTCGAGTACAAGGGCCTAAGTTTTTCCACCTATCCCCGCGACATGCTCTATGTGTACCGCTTGCAGGGATATGACGCCGACTGGTGTCCTGCGACTCGGGAGCTGCGAGCCTGTTATCAAAACCTGCCGCCGGGCAACTACACCTTTCAAGTCCGAGCCATAGATCGGGATCTCAATTACTCAGAACCGGCGCAGGCGCAGCTTGCGGTCAAACCGGACGCGCATATCGAAAGCCTATCGGCCGCGCTCAATAGGGGCAACAAAGTGGTCGTACCGAGCGAGGCCCTGCGTCAGTTGCAAACCAAACTCACAGAGGTGGCTCCCACCGATCTGACCGTGCTGATCGGCCAGAGCGAAGCCTTGCGTCAGTTGCAAACCAAACTCACAGAGGTGGCTCCCACCGATCTGACCGTACTACTGCTAGGCGAAACAGGTGTGGGCAAGGGGTTGGCGGCGCGGGCACTACACGCGTTGAGTGCCTATGGCAACGGCCCTTTTATCCATGTCAACTGCGGGGCCTTGTCCCAAGAGTTGGGCGATAGTGAACTCTTTGGTCGCGAAGACGAGATGGCTACCAGCGCAGTCGGCAAGGTGGAACAGGCCAAAGACGGCACCCTGTTTTTGGATGAAATTGGCGAGATGACGTTGGAGATGCAGGACAAGGTCTTGCGCCTATTGGCAGAGCGCACGTTTGAGCGCGTTGGCGGCGACCAGACGCTGACCGTGCAGACGCGCATGGTAGCCGCAACTAGTCGCGACCTGAAGGCGATGGTGCAGGCCGGTGATTTCCGCGAGGACCTGTATTTGCGCCTCCAGGTTTTTCCGCTGTACATCCCACCCCTGCGCGAGCACAAGGAGGACATCCCGTCCCTCGTCGAGTTTTGCAAGAATCGCGTGGCAGCCTACCTAGACCGACAACCTGTCTCTTTGAATGCCGAGGTTATGGAGATCCTGCACGCCTATGATTGGCCGGGGAATGTGCGGGAATTGGAGCATTTCATAGAGCGAGCCGTCATAGCCTGCAAGGGATCGCAAATCGAAATGGCCGATCTGATGCAGTACGGTTTTGATATTGTAAACGCCGTTCTCGGCCTTAAAGGACAGGCTTCATCCGTTCCTCAACACGAAATAGTACCTCTCCTTGAATTTGAACGCCGCTATATTCTCGAAGTGCTCAACGCCACCAACTGGCGGGTCAAGGGGAAAAAAGGGGCGGCGGCTCTGCTGGGAGTGCCATCTTCTACGCTGTTCAGCAAAATGAGCAAGTTGGGTATTAAACGTTCCTAAAAGACTGTTTTAGTGTCCATAGGTCTTCTGCAAGGTTCGCCAACGGTCGTAGTAAGCTGGGCTTTCGGCGGCAGAGCGGCGCGCACGTTGTCGGCTAACTTCCAGCGCAGCTTGCCTGCGCAAACGACGATGCCGTTGTTAGCACGTCATGGATCGCATTCTACTGGTAGGCTGCGGCGGCTTCATTGGAGCCGTGTTGCGCTACTTGGTCTCCTTGGGGACCTTGCGCCTGTTGGGCACCCCACTCTACGCCACTCTCGTAGTCAACGTGGTCGGCTGCCTAGTCATTGGCTTCTTGGGCGGCTTGGCCGAAGAGCGTCAATACCTCAGTCCCCAACTCCGCCTATTCCTCTTCGTCGGCATCCTCGGCGGCTTCACCACTTTTTCATCCGTGGCTTACGAGACCGCTACCATACTGCGCGCAGGTCAAGTTCCAGCCGCCTTAGTCCACATTGGCCTGCAACTGCTGCTGGGTATTCCCGCCGTCTTCGTCGGATATTGGGCAGCCCGCTAGCCGCCTAGCCCGCGCAAGTACGCCAAGCTCGCGGGCGCGGCTTCGCGCAAAGTGGCCTGGCGATAGACCTTGACCGAGGCAAAACCCGCGTAGCCAATGGCGTCCAAGGCCGCGAGCACGGCCTTGAAGTCGAGGTGACCGCTGCCCAGCACACCGCCATTGCTCTCGCACAAATGGACGTGCCGCAGCGCGTTGCCGCAGTCGAAAATGGGCTGGGTCAACGACTTTTCTTCAATGTTCATGTGGATCGTATCGACCATCGGCCTAAAAGCCGGCACGCCAATGCGCTCAATCAGGGCGCACACCTCGCCGACGGAATTGTTAAACCCCACTTGCAGGTGATTGATCGGCTCGACGACCAAGTCCACGCCCGCGTCTTGAGCGGCCAAGCCCACTTCGCGCAGACCGTCCGCAATGCGCTCGTTGGCCACCTCGGCATCGGGCTCGTCTTCGCGCAAGCCCTGCAAAAGCCCGACCACGAGGATGGCGTTGAAACGCTGGGCAATGGGCAAGTACTCCCGCAGCCTAGCAACAGCACCGGCGCGTCGATGAGGATCGGCCACACTCAAGCACAGCCCCTCGGTATAGGCAGCCCCGGTCAAAAGCGACGGCACCACCAAGCCACACGCCTCCACCGAGCGCTCAATCGCGTCCAATTGACCCAGCACCGCAGGCGTCAGATTCAACTCGACGCCCTCGTACCCGCAGTCCCGAATAAAGTCCAACCCAGCGGCGAAATCGCCCCCGAGATCCGCAAAGTCAATTACCATATAGCTGTAGCGCATCGTCGTCTCCAAGTGAGTGGAAAAGTGGCGGCCAACCGCCGCCGTGTCTAAGTTACCCCATTCCACCTAACCCCAACAGCGGAGCGCACGTGCGATACCGACGATTCGGCAAAACGAACTGGCAAGTCAGCGAAATCGCCATGGGTGGGTCTTGGTTCTACGGACGCCCGGAATACGGCCTCCTGCCGGTGGCACACGGAGTCGCCATGGTCGAGCGCGCCCTCGAATTGGGCATCAATTACTTCGACACCGCCCCGCTCTACGGCCAAGGCCGCAGTGAAAAGGTCCTCGGCCACGCCCTCAAAGGCGTTGACGCGCCCTATTATCTGGCGACCAAGGTAGGCTATTATCCCGCGCCGTTCGACTACACCCGCGACACAGTGTGGCGGGGATTTGAGGCCAGTCTCCTGCGCTTGCAGCGCGACTCGGTCGATCTGTTGCAACTCCACGAGGCCGAGCAGGCGGGCTGGGAGGGGATATTCGGCCGGGGACGTGCCCTAGAAGCCATGCTCGAAATCCGCGACCAAGGACTCGCACAACACATCGGCCTCACCGGTTCAGACCTAGAGCTGATGCGCGATGTCCTCGCCGAGACCGACGCCTTCGTCTCGGTGATCACCTTTCTCAAATACGACCTGCTGGTGCAGACGGCCAAGGAAATCCTCCTGCCCACCGCGGCTGCCCGCGACGTCGCCATCATCCTCGCCTCGCCGCTGCACGCCGGCCTGCTCGGCTCCAAGCGCGACGCCTGGAAGGAGGCCGGCCGCTTTGCCGAGCTGTATCCCAAACTCGAAAAAGTCGAAGCGCTACTCGCCGACGAGCCCGGCGACATGCCCGATCACGGGCTGCGCTACTTGCTGTCGGACCCCCAAGTCTCCGTGCTGCTCACCGGCGCTGCAACAATAGACGAACTCGAAGTCTCCACGGCCGTTTCCGACGGCCGCTACCTATCACCCGAACTCATCGCCCGCATCGAAGCACTCA
>JAPOYQ010000183.1 GCA_026706505.1 Gemmatimonadota bacterium | reverse complement strand
GCGCCAGTTCCATCAGGACTCCGCCACCCAAGGCGTACCGCACCAACCGGTCGGGTACTCGGGCAAAGCTCCCATCTTCATCGTCGAGCAAAAGAAGCATAATTTCTTCGGTGAATCTCAGCATACCTTTCCTTTCAGGCCCAGTGTTTATGGATTTTTCTGACTCGCGTGGAGGGGTTCCCTCCGATTCTCATGGAGAATAGGGGTCCTCCGCGTCCAAGATCTTATTCAGGGATTCGGGGTTGCCGAAGCGCTGCACCTCTTCTTCGTACTGCTCCGTCTCGATGCGGGCCTGCCGCACGTGCCAGAGAATCCACAGTACCACCCCCACGACGAACAGCGCGAACTCCGCGCCAACAAAGGGGTATAGAGGCCCAATCTCGGCCATGTTGCCACTCCAACTTTCAACGTTTCCGGTGGACATGATGATCTCCTAGTAGGGTGTGTTTGGCTCAGCCGATATTACATTTTGCCAACTTCTTCGCGCTCGGCGTCAATGATGCCCTGCTCCTCTGCGGCCCGATCAACGGTCGTACCGTAGTCGAGGCCGGCCAGCTCGATTTCACGTGGAATGCGCAGCGCGCCGAGGCTGTGAATAATTTTGGCCGCTACCCACCCCGGCAGAAAGCCGAGCAGTCCGAACATGATCAAAGCACCGGCGATCTGGCCCAGCGGGTTGATGCTGGCAAAACCCTCGCTCGGCGACGATGGATAGCCCCACAACACGAAGCCACAAACCACGACGCCAAAGAAGCCAGCGTAGCCGTGTACCGCCACCGCCCCGACGGCGTCATCAACCTTGAACTTGCGCTCCATCCAGTAGTGCATCTTATACATGAACACGACGCCGAGGGCGGCAATGAGCATGGCCTGTACCGGGTGGTACAAGTCGTTGCCAGCCGATGCAGCGATGATGCCAGCCAAGCCGGCCGAATAGGTCCAGTACGCGTCGCCCTTTGAGATGAGGTACCCGGCGAGCAGGCCGCCGGCCAAGGCCATGAGAAAGTTCACCGTAATCGCGGATAGGGTAGTAGGAGCCAAGTAGATGTTGGTGGCCGAGTAAAAAGTGCCGTCGCCACTTTGCACATCCCACATCGGGACGTTGCAGGCCACGTAAAACCCCCAGAAGCCAGTGTATATGAGGAAGAGACCGATGGTCACCAGCCACGGGTTGCGCGGGTTGATGCTCCTCGGCGTCCCGTCCGCGGCAAACTTACCAATCCGCGGCCCCAGCACGACTAAGACGCCGAGGGCAAAGCCACCGGCAATGGCGTGAATGACCCCAGAGGCATAGGCGTCGTGGTAGCCCAGCACCTGCACCATCCAGCCTTCGGCGTGCCAGCCCCAAGCCGCGTCAATGACCCAGAATACCGAGCCGATGAGGATCGCCAAAATCCAGAAGGCCGAGGAGCGGATGCGCTCGATGACCGAGCCGGAGACAATCGAGGCCGCCGTCCAAGAAAACAGCAGGAACGCCGCCCAGAACACGCCGTTGAGCCGCGCCCAGCCACCGGGATCTCCAGCCCCTCCTAAGTGCGGTCCCATCAGCTCGCTCCAAGCCACCGCGTGCGGTGCCTCAACGAGGCCGCCGATGATGCCCGGACCATTCGGAAAAGCGAAGTAGATCCACCAGCCAAAGAAGAAGAAGGTAATGGTCACCAGCGGAATGAGCATCGTGTTCTTCATCAGGGTGTGGACGTGGTTCTTGTGGCGCGAAACGCCCACTTCGTACATGCAAAATCCCACGTGGATGAAAAACATCAACACCACCGTGATCCAGTAGTAAAACTCGGTGAATATGACGCTCAGCGAACTGAGTTCGTTGTCCATGATTCCCCTCCCTGTTTTGGGATTTCATTCATCGTCCCAAAGTAATACGGATAATTTAGGGGTATCTCAAGGTCTTTTTGACTTGGGCTTAGTCGCCTCCTGCGGGAGAGCCGGTTCCACTCCCGCGACGGCGTAACCATTCTACTGTAAACAGAACTAAAACGGCAAAAGCGATGAGAAAGGTCGCCACCGCCAAGATGGTGGGGCTGATCTGCTCGCGGATGCCCGCCCACATCTGTCGCGGGATGGTTCGCTGCTCTAGGCCACCCATGAACAGCACCACCACGACCTCGTCGAAGGAAGCGGCAAAGGCGAACAATCCGCCAGATGCAACTCCAGGTGCGATGAGCGGCAACTGCACCTGCCAGAAGCTGCGCAGCGGACCCGCGCCGAGGCTGGCGGCAGCCCGCATCAAGTTCCGGTCAAAGCCCGACAATGTAGCGGTTACGGTAATCACCACAAACGGCACCCCGAGCACGGCATGGGCGAGGATTATGCCGAGGTGAGTCTGAGCCAAGCCGAGGCTGGAGTAAAAAAAGAACATCCCCACTGCGGCGATAATGACCGGCGTGATCATCGGCGAGATCAACAGCCCCATCACAGTCCGCCGAGCGGGCATGGCTGAATTCGCCAGCCCAAGGGCCGCTAGGGTGCCGAGCGAGGTCGCGAGCAGGGTGGCCGAGACGCCGATGACCAAACTGTTGACCAAGGCGCGGGTCCATACGCCGTCTTCAAAGATGCTGCGGTACCAACGCAGCGAATACGCCTCCGGGTCGAAACGCAGCATGCCCTCGGTAAACGTAAAATACGGCTCCGCATTGAAGCTGAGCGGCACGATCACCAAGATCGGCGCGACCAAGAAGACAAACGCCGCCGTGCAGAACGCGAGATAGACCCACCGCGCCAACATCAGCCCAGCCTCATGCGGTCGATGCCCACCACGCGATCGTAGAGCACGTACAGCGCAATGATGCCCACTAGCAGGATGGCGGCGAGCGCAGCGGCGAGTCCCCAGTTGAGCGAGGTCTGCATGTGATAGGCGATCATGTTGGAGATGAGCTGACCCTTGCTCCCGCCGACCAGCGCCGGCGTGATGTAGTAGCCAATGGCGAGAATGAACACCATCAGCGATCCAGCGCCGACGCCGGGCAGAGTCTGCGGCCAATAGACGCGCCAGAACGCCTGAAAGGGCGTCGCGCCAAGGGAGGCTGCGGCCCGGACGTGCGACGGCGGAATCGAACGCATCACCGAGTACAGCGGCAGCACCATAAAGGGCAGCAGCACGTGGGTCATCGCCACAAACGTGCCGGTCATGTTGTATATCATGGCGATGCGGCCGTCGTCCGCGACCAGGCCGATCGCCACCAGCAAGCTGTTGATTACTCCCTGGGTCTGGAGCAGCACGATCCAAGCCGTCGTCCGCACCAGTAAGGAGGTCCAGAACGGCACCAACACCAGCAACAACAGCAGGTTGGCGCGGCGCGGCGGCGCGTGGGCGATCAGGTGGGCAATTGGGTAGCCAATGGCCAAGCACAGCGCGGAAATGCCAAAGCTAATGGCCAGCGTGCGCCACAAAAGCGGCAGATAGATGCGGCGTTCTTCTGGCTGCCGAGCAATGCTACCATCGGATTGGCGCATGAGATCGAGCGCATTGATATAGTGGCGCAACGTGAACCGCTCTCCAGCGCTGCGAATCGCCAACCACACATCCGGCTCGCCCCAAGCGGCGTCGATGCCGACCATGGTCTCGCGCCAAGAGTCGCCGCTGGCGTTGCGCAACTTGCGCGCACTGCGCGGGATGACGCTGCGCAGGCCGCTCTTGATGCGGTTGACGCGCGTGGCAATTTGGCCGAGGGTGCGCTCTTCTCGCGCCTGCAGCAACTCGCGTGCAGCCGTTGCGTACACAGGCTCATCCAAGGCGCTCGTCCCGTCCCATGTGCGCAATAGAACGAGCGTTTCCGGCAATGCATCCGCGACTAGGGGATCGTACGCACTGCGCACGAGCAACGAACCAAGTGGCGCGACAAAAGTCACCAGGACAAAGGCGATCAGCGGCAGGGCCAGCCCGGCCGCTGATCGCCG
>JAPOYQ010000828.1 GCA_026706505.1 Gemmatimonadota bacterium | reverse complement strand
CCTTCCAAGGAAAGCAGAGTACGGCCCAAAAAGCCGGTGGCACCTGTCACCAAAATTCTCATAGCGGCGGGCCGTAGAGCAGCAAGGCCCGCGCCCACGAGCTATGCGCTCGACCGGGCGACTGTGACAGCTGCGGCTCGCCGGCCAAGGCGGCCACCCGCTCGGCACGGCCCTGTCGCCCGTAGACCTGAAGAGCGATGGCCTTGCCGCGGTGCGTCAGTGGGCCAAGGTCAGCGAGGCGGTCGTACGATTGTTCCATAAATCGCGCAACCTGCCCGGCGGCGGCGGCAAATCGCGCCTCCCCACTCCACTCGCCCAACTCCCACAGGGCCAATGCCGCCAAGGCTTGATCGACGAGCAGGCCGACACTGCCCTCGGTTTCCGAGTCGCAGACGTGCCGCACCCGACCACGACCGTCAATACAGCGGCTGATAAGCGCGTCGCCAGCTTGCAGGGCCACCTGAGCGGCGCGGTCGTCGCCTAGGGCGGCAGCCGCGACCAGATAGGCTCGTATCAGGGCCGCTTGGCGGTCGGCGTAGAGCGTGGGGTCGGTCCACCAAGTGTCAGCCATGACTTGGCGGCCGCGAAACGCGCCCTCGGCTGCATCAAAGAGTGAGCCTTCGACAAAGCTAAGTATCGCCCTAGCCGACTCGGCGTAGTGGGGCTGGTCGGCCTCCAGTAACAGATGCAGCATGGCCGCCTGATCGAGGGCATCCCGCTCACTGGCAGGCGCACTCCAATCCGGCGCGTACGAATACGCCCGAAAACCACCACTGTCGCCGAGCGGCGAGGCAAGCACTGCGTCCAAGCTAGCCAAGGCCATCTGTCGAGCGGATGCTGTGCCCCGCGCCTCGGCATAGACGAGCAGGAAACGCAATACCGAAGTCTCGAGAAATTTAGTGGGGCCGCCGAAGCCGCCGTGGGCCGAGTCAAAGGCGGCCTCGCACGCACGATAAACACCATTTATTGCAAAAGGTCTCTCAACCTTGGAACGAGTGGCCGCGCGCTGCACCTTGGCGACGAGCACTGCGCGCTTTTCCTCGTAGGCCGTGCGCAACCGGCGCAAATAAGACTCGACGTTGACCGGCGGAATATCTACGGCCCGCGCGAAAACCCGCCCGTCCGGTAAGGCCACCACTAGGGCTGGCCAACCACCGCTGTCGTAGTGCTGTGCAATGTCCGGCCGCTTGAATGGATCGACCTGCACGCTGACGAATTTCTCGGCGACCAGTTGACGCAACGCCGGCGTTGGCGCGGAAAACAGGCCTTCGCATCCCGGGGCGGCCAAACACACCAATATGGGATTATCTTCGCTTTGAGCGCGCGCAAATAAAGATTCATCCCAAGTGCCCCAAGGCATCTCGCCATCGGTCCACTGCCACTCGGCCAAGGCCGGCTGCTCGCTGCGGGCCACCTCTTGCGGCACCTCTTCGGTGGCGGCACACCCAGCCAACACTAGCAGCGCCAGCAGCTTGGCCTTAGATTGACACATCTCTTTTATATTCAATGAGTTCGGGGTTATTTACAAAGGCCGTTTAATGTACGACATGCCCCTGTGAGCGTCAAGCAGGTCCCAAGGAGCGGGCTTTTTGTCGCGGGTAATTTGGCCTATGTTTTGCTTTTTACATCTATAAACTATGAGGAGTACGCTATGAATCCACTCGAAAAAGCCACCCTCGGCAGCAGCGGCCTACGCGTCACGCGCCTCGGCTTGGGTTGCGCCTCCATCGGCGGCCTATACGGCGACATACCAGACGACCAAGCCGTCTCCGTCGTGCACCGCGCCTTATCTTTGGGCCTGAACCTCTTAGACACCGCACCGCTGTACGGGGCGGGCAAAAGCGAAATCCGCCTCGGGCAAGCTCTCGTAGGCGTGCCGCGCGACAGCTATGTGCTCGCGTCCAAAGTAGGGCGCGTCTTGGTCCCCACCGAACAAGATCAACAGATCGGCGCGTTCAAGGACTCGGCCCCGTACCAACCCGTGTTCGACTTCAGTTACGACGGCGTCATGCGCTCCTTTGCAGACAGCCTCAAACGCCTAGGCGTAGATCGCATCGACATCCTCCACATCCACGACCCGGACAACCACTGGCAGGAAGCCATCAACGGAGCTTATCCCGCGCTCGACGAGCTGCGCGGCGAAGGCGTCATCCGCGCCGTCAGTGCGGGCATGAACCAATGGGAAATGCTGGCCCGCTTTGCCCGCGAGGGCGATTTCGACTGCTTTCTCCTCGCCGGACGCTACAGCTTGCTCGACCAAGGTGCGCTCGACGAACTCTTGCCGCTGTGCGTGGAAAAAAATATCGGCATCATGGCCGGCGGCACGTACAACAGCGGCATCTTGGCCAAAGGCGCGCGCCCAGGCGCGACGTACAACTACCGAGAAGCGCCGCCCGAAATCGCGGCTAGGGCCAAGTCCCTAGAGGCCGTGGCCGCTCGCCACCGAGTCGATCTGCGGGCCGCAGCCTCGCAATTCGTCTTCGCCCATCCGGCCATCACCTGCATCATCCCCGGGACGCGGCAGCCCGAGCGAGTGCAGGAGAATTTCGACTTGCTCACGCAGGAGATTCCCGCCTCGTTTTGGGCCGAACTCCGCGACGAAGGCCTAGTCCGCGACGACGCCCCGCTGCCGTGAGCTACTTGAGCAAAGGCAAAGGACCTATTGCTTGAGAAAACGCAGCACAAACGTCGGCACCACCGGGTCGTGCCACACCACCTGGAAGCGGCTTTCGTATTCCTCAATGGCCGGATACAGGTATTGTCCCGTCTGTGGAAAACCAAGACTTTCCAGCACGACGTAATCTACCTTTTCGCGCTCCATATGGGCCAGCACTTTTGCCGGCTCGTCAAAGGGGAAGCCGACGCAGCGCCGGCCCGAGACGATGTACATCCAGTAGCCCTTGCGGCACAGTACGATGGCGTCTTCCGGGGCGTTGGCTTTGAGCCATTGACCGGCCCGATAGTAGCGAAGCCAAGGCGGGGGATAGTCAGCGGCAGCGTAATCGGCTAGGCGCTTGATGCCGCCAATTTGGCCGCTGACGCATACCAGAAAGCAGCCCCATACCACGAGCCTGACGACAGGACCTCCGGCCAGTCTGTCGCGAATTTGCAAAACGACCCAGACTCCCAATAAGACGAGCACCGGCACAATAGGCACTAGAAAGCGATCTCCGGGCCAAGGCCACAGCAACACGATCCCCATGAAGAAGGCCGCGTAGAGTAGGAGCAGTAGATGTTCGCCGCGCTTGATACAAAACACCGTCGCGGCGACAGCAAGCGCGATTAGCAACAAGGGCGCGGGATGGAAAATCGTCTCAGTGCCGTCAAAAAAAGGCACTAGCGTATTGGGCAATTCCCCCGTCAGATAGCGATATGCATGGCCGATAAAGCGCTCGACAAAGCCGCCCACGTCGAGCAGGCCCCGCTCTGGGTGGTAGGGATTGACCATGAAAAGCTGCTTGATATAGACGCTGCCGCCACCTACCGCCTGGTTGCGCAATGTCCACGGCAGCCAGCAGACAAACGCCGCGCCGCCAAAGAGCAAAGACCGCCGAAAATCGCGCCGAAGCAACAGATAGACCACCACAGCTGCCACCAGCGCGGTCCCAACCGTGCGGATGTAGTACGCCCAAATGGTGCAGACGAATCCGCCGACGAGCCACCAGTTTTCCTTGAGACCCTCGCGCCCAACGCCCCGTTCGACAAGCCACAGTGCCAAAAGCGAAAAGGTCAGATAGGGCACTTCGGACATGACTTGGTGTGCGTAGTGCAGCAGCAGCGGGCCGTAGACTGCGCCGGTCGGCCCGTGCGTCAAATAGCTCTTGCCGAGCACAACGCTCAGCACCACCACCGCTAGGCCGGGCAGGACGCCCACCCGATCCTTGGCCAATTGGTAAAGCACCCCCATCCCCA